>NCCY01000206.1 GCA_002279855.1 Rhizobiales bacterium 12-68-15 | reverse complement strand
GCGCTGTTTCTCTCCCGCCCGGACAGCCGGACGCTGCTGGTGATCGGCACCGGGCATGTGGCGTTCCATGCCGCAGAAGCGCATTGCGCGGTGCGGCCGGTTTCGCGCGTTCTGGTGCATGGCCGCTCGCCTGACAGGACGCAGGCCTTTATGGACCGGCTCGCCGCCCGTCTCGGGCCGGGCGTAATGGTGAGCTTCGCGCCGGACATACCGGCGGCGGCGGCGCAGGCAGACATCATCACCTGCGGCACCACCGCGACCCGCCCGCTGATCTGCGGCGCGGACGTGCGGCCCGGCACCCATGTGGACCTGATCGGCGCCTTCACCCCGCAGATGCGCGAGAGCGACGATGCCCTGATTGCCCACAGCGCGGTGTATGTGGACACCCGCGCCGGCGCGCTGCGTGGCATGCCGACCTGCTGCGCGGCGACCTGCATGACCTGTGCGCCGGCCATGTGGCGGGGCGCGGCACGGAGGCGGAGATCACCCTGTTCAAGTCGGTGGGCGCGGCCATCGAGGATCTCACGGCGGCCCGGCTGGTGATGACGGGCGGGGCCTGACGCCTACCGGCCGGCCAGCATCTCCCGCGCCCGCTCAAGGTCTTCCGGGGTGTCCACGCCGAGCGGCACCTCGTCCACCTCCATGGCGTCGATGCGCATGCCGGCTTCGATGGCGCGCAGCTGCTCCAGCTTCTCGCGGGTTTCCAGCGGCGAGGGCGGCAGGGTCACGAAACGGTCCAGCGCGCTGCGCCGCCAGGCATAGAGGCCGATATGGTGGTAGAGCGGCCCCTCGCCCCACGGGGCGGTGGCGCGGGTGAAATAGAGCGCGCGGTGCCGCCCGCCGCCAAGCGGCGTCCCCACCATCTTCACCACGCTGGAGGCGGTGCGCTCCTCCTCCCGCCGGATGATTGCGACCGGCGTGCCGATGGCGACGTCCGGGTCGGCGAGGGGGGCGAAGGTGGCGCGGATGGTGTCGGCCGCCACCGTGGGCAGGTCGCCCTGCACATTGATGACCGCATCGAATCGCCCGTCGGGATCGATGACCTGCAGCGCCTCGAAGATGCGGTCTGAGCCCGAAGGGTGGTCCGCGCGCGTCATCACCGCCTTGCCGCCGGCGGCCTCCACCGCCTCGGCGATGGCGGGGGTGTCGGTGGCCACATAGACCGGCGCGAGGTCCGCCTCCAGCGCGCGGCGCAGTACCTGCACGATCATCGGCGCGCCGTTGAGGTCCAGCAGCGGCTTGTCGGGCAGGCGGGTGGCGGCGAGGCGGGCCGGGATCAGGATGACCGGGTTCATGCGGCGAGCTGCGCCTTGCTCAGGCGGTCGAGCGCCATCAGGTTGCGCATCAGCGGCTCGAACTCCCGGAGCGGCACCATGTTCGGCCCGTCCGAGGGGGCGTGGTCGGGATCGGGATGGGTCTCGATGAACAGGCCGGCGACGCCCACCGCCACCGCCGCGCGGGAGAGCACGGGCACGAACTCGCGCTGTCCGCCCGAACTCGTCCCCTGTCCGCCCGGCTGCTGCACGGAATGGGTGGCATCGAAGATGATCGGCGCGCCGGTGCGGGCCATGATGGGCAGCCCCCGGAAGTCGCTGACCAGCGTGTTGTAGCCGAACGAGGTGCCGCGATCGGTGAGCAGCACGTTGCCATTGCCCGCCCCGGTGATCTTGGCGGCGACGTTCGCCATGTCCCAGGGGGCGAGGAACTGGCCCTTCTTCACGTTTACGATCCGCCCGGTCTGCGCCGCCGCGACCAGAAGGTCGGTTTGCCGGCACAGGAAGGCGGGGATCTGGAGGATGTCCACCGCCTCGGCGACGGGGGCGCACTGCGCGGCATCGTGCACGTCGGTCAGCACCGGCAGGCCGAGGCTTTCCCGCACTTCCGCGAGGATGGGCAGCGACTTTTCCATGCCGAGGCCGCGCTCCGCGCCGGCGCTGGTGCGGTTGGCCTTGTCGAAGGAGGTCTTGAACACCAGCCCGATGCCGAGCCGCTCCGCGATCTCCTTCAACGCCACCGCGACTTCCAGCGCATGGGCGCGGCTTTCGAGCTGGCAGGGGCCGGCGATGACGGCGATGGGCAGGTGGTTGCCGAAGCGGACGGAGCCCGCGCTGACGATGCTGTTGGGGGCGACGGTCAAGGGATCGGCCTCTCTCGGGCGTGTCGCGGCATCCCTACGCCCGGCATGGGGCAAGAGCAAGATGGGCCAGCCTCTCCCGCTCCCCGCCTCAGGCAGGGCGGGCGGCCCCGGCATTGGCCTTCACCCGCACCATGATGCCGGCATGGACGAGGAGGGAGACCACCAGCCCGACCACATGCTCCCCCACGCCTGCAGGGATCTGGATGAGGCTGACGAGGCCGAACGGGATGAAGACGAGGGCGCCCGTGACGAGGCCGGGATTGTAGCCCCGGAAGCGGGCGGCCATGCCCACATGGGCGATGCCGTTGACGAGGATCAGATAGGCGGCGGCCAGCCCCCAGCCCGGACCGCACAGCAGCGCCGCATAGAAGGCGATGAGGTTCAGCCCCCACACGCCGGGCAGGTTGATGACCAGCACGTCCCACACGGTCAGCGCCTGCACGCCGCCGAAAACGGTGCCGTTCACATAGCGCCGGAAGCGGTCGCCGGCATGCTCCTCGATCTGGTGGAGCATGTAGAGGGGCGATGCCAGATAGACCAGCCGCAGCGCCGGATCGGCGGCGATGCCGGGCAGAAACAGCAGCAGAGCACCGCCCATGAAGGCCGCCCCGGCCACCCAATGGGCTTCCAGCCATGACTTGACCATGCGTCCCCCCAGATCCCACGGGAACAGCATGGCAGGATTGGAACTTGAGACAAGTGACCTGACCGCCTCCGGCATTGCGCGTGGTGCCCCGCCAAAACCTTAAGCGGAGCAATAGAATTGCAGGATCAAAGGCTTAACGGGTATTTTCATTGGCGGGAGAAGGGCGGATGCGGTACAGGACACACGCACAAAAACGGAACGGGACATGACGCGGGCCGCTGGAATCGACAAGTCCCCGACCGGAATCGAAGGGTTCGATGAGCTGACGCTGGGCGGTTTGCCCGCAGGCCGTCCAACTCTGGTGTGCGGCACCGCCGGCTGCGGCAAAACCCTGTTTGCCTCCACCTTCCTGATCCATGGCGCGCGCGACCATGACGAGCCGGGCCTGTTCGTCACCTTCGAGGAACGCCCCTCAGACCTCGTTGCCAACGTCGCCTCTCTGGGGTTCGGCCTGGACGATCTGGTCGCCCGGCAGCGGATCGCGTTCGAATATGTGCAGGTGGACCCCTCGGAACTTGCCGAGATCGGCGAGTATGACCTTGAGGCGCTGTTCCTGCGCCTCGGTGCCGCCATCGACGAGATCGGCGCCAAGCGCGTGGTGCTCGACACCATCGAGAGCCTGTTTTCCGCCTTCTCCAATCCCGCCATCCTGCGCGCCGAGATCCGCCGTCTGTTCGACTGGCTGAAGGACCGGGGCATGACCACGGTCATCACCGGCGAGCGCGGTGACGGGGCGCTGACGCGGCAGGGGCTGGAGGAATATGTTTCCGACTGCGTGATCCTGCTGGACCACCGGGTCCAGAATCAGGTGTCCACGCGGCGCCTGCGGATCGTGAAGTATCGCGGCACCTCGCACGGCACCAACGAATATCCCTTCCTCATCGACGAGGACGGCTTCAGCGTGCTGCCGGTCAGCGCGCTCGGGCTGGACCACGTGGTGCATGAGGAGCGCATCTCCACCGGCGTGCCGGACCTTGATGCCATGCTGTCGGGCGGTGGCTTCCATCGCGGCAGCAGCATCCTCGTTTCGGGCGTCGCGGGCTCGGGCAAGAGTTCGCTCGGCGCGAGCTTCGTGAATGCCACCTGCGCGGCCGGCGAGCGGGCCATGTATTTCTCGTTCGAGGAATCGGCCAGCCAGATGGTGCGCAACATGCGCTCCATCGGCATTGATCTCGGCCGCTGGATCGACACCGGCGCGCTGCGGCACGTCTCCAACCGGCCCACCTTCTACAGCCTGGAAATGCACCTCGCGGTGATCCTGCGCGAGATCGCCACGTTCCGGCCGAGCCTCGTGGTCATCGATCCCATCTCCGCCTTCGGCACGTCTGGAGACCTCACCGAGGTTCAGGCCATGCTGCTGCGGGTGGTGGACTTCCTGAAGGCGAACGGCATCACCGGCCTGTTCACGCACCTGTCCCATGTTCAGGGGCAGATCGCGACCGATGGCGGCCTGTCCTCCCTGATGGACGGCTGGATCCTGCTGCTCAACCGCGAGGCCAATGGCGAGTTCAATCGCGAACTGTATCTGCTGAAGGCGCGCGGCATCCGGCACTCCAATCAGGTGCGGGAATTCGTGTTCGACGAGAGCGGCATCCATCTCCTCCCGCCCTTCCTCGGGGAAGCCGGCGCGCTCACCGGGTCGGCCCGGCGCGCGGAAGAGGCGCGCCTGCGCCGCGAGGCGGCCCGGCACAGGGCGGTGGCAGAGACGATGCGGCAGGACCTTCTCCAGAAGCAGGCGCAGGCGCGGGCGCAGCTCGACCTGCTGCAGGCGGAGCTTGCCGGTGCGGCGGCGGCGCTGGAGCGGCTGGATGCGGACGAGAGCCTCAATCGCCAGCAGGCGGACGAGGATTTGCGGATCATGCGGGAAAGCCGCGCGGGCCAAGGGGCAGACTGATGGACGAACCCTTGAAGCTCACATTGTTCGTGGCCGGGCAGACACCGAAATCGCTCGCCGCCATCCGCAATCTCAAGACGATCTGCGAGACCCATCTCGCCGGCAAATATCTCATCGAGGTGATCGACCTCAAGGAGCATCCCCGGCTGGCACGGGAGCACAATATCGTCGCCATCCCGACGCTCGTGCGCCAGCTTCCGGTGCCGATCCGCAAGATCATCGGTGACCTGTCCGATTCGGAAAAGGTCCTGATCCACCTGAAGGTCGGTTCGGAATGACCGCGACCGATCCGGCCGAAGAACTGCGCCTTCGACTGGAGGAGGCCGAGGAAACCCTGCGGGCGATCCGCGAGGGCGAGATCGACGCTCTCGTGATCCGCCGGGAGCAGGAGGATGAGGTGCTGACCCTTGAGGGGCCGGAATCCTTCCGCACCTTCATGGAGGCAATGAATCTGGGCGCAGCAGCGCTCGATTCCTCCCTGCGCCTCATCTATGCCAATGCGGCGCTTGCGGACATTCTCGGCCACAGCCCCGAAGCGCTTCAGGTCTCCGGGCTGTTCGCCGCGCTGGACACCGACAGCGCCGACCGCCTGCGCGGCGTTGTGGAAGCCGCGCGCGACGGGCGGGAGAGCACCGAGCTGCGTCTCCCCGGTGCGGGGGCGGACCGGCTCCTGCTGGCGACTGCCACGCCGCTGCAACTGGGCGCCACCTCCGGCATCGCCGTCACCTTCGCTGATCTCACGGAACGGCTGCGCGCGGCGCGGGCCGAGGCGGCGGAGCAGACCGCCCGCGCGGTGATCAGCAGCGCCAATGAAGCGGTCATCGTGTGCGATGCGGACGGCCTGATCACCCATATCAATCCGGCGGTGCATGCGCTCTGCGCGGGCCAGCCGGTCGGTCGGCCGTTCGACCAGGCACTCACCTTCGCGTTTCCCGAGACCGCCCCGTTCCGCACGGGGCGCGACCTGCTGGACGCGGTGCGGTGCGGGCATTCGGTGCGCGGCGTGGAAGCGGCCCTGCCGGATGCGCCCAAGGTCAAGGATGTCCTGATCAGCGCGGCCCCCCTCGTCGGCACCTCCGACGGGGGCTGCGTGGTGACGCTGGTGGACCTTTCCCAGCGCAAGGCGGCGGAGCGGCAGCAGACGCTGCTTCTGGGCGAACTGGACCACCGGGTGCGCAACACGCTCGCGCTGGTGCTCTCCATCTCCACC
>NCCY01000205.1 GCA_002279855.1 Rhizobiales bacterium 12-68-15 | reverse complement strand
CTGGACCGGGCGCGCCGCCACCTTCTCCGTGCCGCTGGATCGCGTGCGGCAGGAGCAGGAGGACGGCGTGGTGGTGATGGTGCAGTCCGGCAGCCCGACAGCGCCCGGACCGATCCTCGGCGCCGCGCGCCTCGCGCTCAACTGATCTTCGCAGCCTTCGGACAATAACGCACAGGCTGCGCCTCCGATGCGGCACGCCCCCGCATGTGCCTGTGCGCCCGGCTTTTGCCCGCCCGGCGGCTCGCGTCTGTCTCGGGAGAGTCGGGCGGAGGCGCGGCCCTGACGCGCGCCTCCGCCGTCTCACCCGTCCGTCCGGCGAACCGGAGCGGACGGGGTGAGGCCGTCGCGGCTCAGGCGCCGGTGAAGCGCCGCGCCAGCGCTTCGGAGCCGCGCGCCAGCAGGCCGCTGTCCGATCCGACCGCCGTAAAAATGGTGCCGGCGGCGATGTAGCGCTTGGCCAGAGTCTCATCGGGGGTGAGGATGCCCGCGCGGTTGCCGGCGGCAGTGATCCGGCGGATCGCGCCCTCGATCAGCTCCACCACATGGGGGTCGTTCTGCCGGCCGAGATAGCCGATGGAGGAGGACAGGTCGCCGGGGCCGATGAACACCCCGTCAATGCCTTCCACCGCCGCGATGGCCTCGATGTTGTCGAGCGCCTCCTGCGTCTCCACCTGCACCAGCACGCAAATTTCCTGTTCCGCGCGCTCGTAATAGTCCTTGATCCGCCCGAACCGCGAGGCGCGGGAGGCCGAGGCGAAGCCACGAATGCCCTTCGGCGGATAGCGGGTGGCCTCCACGGCGGCGCGGGCCTCGTCGGCATTCTGCACCATGGGGATCAGGAAGGTCTGCACCCCGGCATCCAGATAGCGCTTGATGGTGACCGGGTCATTCCACGGAATGCGCACGATGGGATGGGTGCCTGCATTCTCCATGCAGGCCTGAAGCTGGCCATAGACGATGGGCAGTTCGTTGGGCGCGTGCTCGGTGTCCAGCAGCAGCCACTGGAAGCCCGAGCCGGCGAGGATCTCCACGGTGAAATTGCTCGGCACCGAGCACCACAGGCCGATCTGCTGTTCGCCGGCATGGATGCCGCGCTTGAAGGTATTGACGGGAATCTCCACGGGACAATGCTCCAGGATCAGAAGATAGCCGGCTCACCGATGGGTGCGCCGAAGGAGGTTTCAAGGAAATCGAAGTCGCAGCCTTCATGGGCCTGCTTGATGTGGCGGGAGAACATCCAGCCATAGCCGCGCTCGAAGCGGGGCGGGGGCGGCGTCCATTCCGCCTTGCGGCGGGCAAGCTCGGCATCGGACACGTCGAGGTTCAGGGTGCGCGCCTCCACGTCCACGCTGATGAGATCGCCGGTGCGCACCAGCGCCAGCGGGCCGCCCACATAGGATTCGGGCGAGACATGCAGCACGCAGGCGCCATAGCTGGTGCCGCTCATGCGCGCGTCGGAAATCCGCAGCATGTCGCGCACGCCCTGCTTCACCAGCTTCTTCGGCAGCGGCAGCATGCCCCATTCCGGCATGCCCGGCCCCCCCAGGGGCCCGGCATTGCGCAGCACGAGGACATGGTCCGGCGTCACGTCGAAATCATCGCTGTCGATGGCCGCCTTCATGGCGGGATAGTCGTCGAAAACGATGGCGGGGCCGGTATGCTTCAGCAGCCGCTCCTCGCAGCAGCCGGGCTTGATGACGCAGCCCTCGGGGGCGAGATTGCCCTTCAGCACAGCGAGCGCGCTCTGGCGGGTGGCGGGATTGTCCGCCGGGCGGATGACATCCTCATTGTGGATGGCGGCACCCGCGATGTTCTCGCCGATGCTGCGGCCGGAGACGGTGAGGGCGTCGAGATGCAGGTGCTCGGTGATCCGCGTCATCAGCGCGGGCAGGCCTCCGGCATAGAAGAAGTCTTCCATCAGATAGGTGTCGCCGGTGGGGCGCACATTGGCCAGCGTCGGCACCTTGCGGCTTGCGGCCTCGAAATCGTCCAGCGTCACGGTGGCCCCGGCGCGGCGCGACATGGCGAGCACATGGATGATGGCATTGGTGGAGCAGCCCATGGCCATGGCCACCGCGATGGCATTCTCGAAGCTGTGCCGGCTCAGCATGCGGGCGGGCGTCAGGTCCTCCCACACCATCTCGACGATCCGCCGGCCCGCCGTGGCGCTCATGCGGATGTGGTTGGCGTCGGGGGCGGGGATGGAGGAGGCGCCCGGCATGGTGAAGCCGATGGCCTCGGCGATCGCCGTCATGGTGGAGGCGGTGCCCATGGTCATGCAGTGGCCGTAGGAGCGGGCGATGCCGCCCTCGATGTCCAGCCAGTCCTGGTCGGAGATGTTGCCGGCGCGGCGCTCGTCCCAGTATTTCCAGGCGTCCGAGCCGGAGCCGAGGATCTTGCCCTTCCAGTTGCCCCGCAGCATGGGGCCGGCGGGCACGAAGATGGCGGGCAGCCCGGCGCTCACCGCGCCCATGATGAGGGCCGGGGTGGTCTTGTCGCAGCCGCCCATCAGCACCACGCCGTCCACCGGATGGGAGCGGATCAGCTCCTCCGCCTCCATGGCGAGGAAGTTGCGGTAGAGCATGGTGGTCGGCTTGACGAAATTCTCCGCCAGCGAGATCGCCGGAAGCTCGATGGGAAAGCCGCCGGCCTGAAGCACGCCGCGCTTCACATCCTCCACCCGCTGCTTGAAGTGCGCATGGCAGGGGTTGATGTCCGACCAGGTGTTGATGATCGCGATGGCGGGCCGGCCGATGAAGTCGGACGGGGCATAGCCCATCTGCATGATGCGGGAGCGGTGGCCGAAGCCCCGGAGGTCGTCCTGCGCGAACCAGCGGGCGCTGCGCAGCGTGTCGGGGGTCTTCCGGGTATCAGTCATGGAGGGTCTCGAACGCGGGGAACGCGGATGGGAAGGCGGGTGCCTCCCGCCCCGGAGGGCGGGAGGCGTCACGGTTCACTGGGTGGGCTGAATGTTGCCAGCCTTGATCACCTGGCGCCACATCTCCTCTTCCTTCGCCTGGAAGGCGGCGAAGTCCTTGGGGGAGGAGGCCACCACCTCGAAGCCGATGTCGTTGTACTTCTTGACGGTGTCCGGGTCCTTGAGCGCGGCCATGAGGGCGGCTTCGAGCTTGGCCTTCACGTCGGCGGGAAGCCCCTTGGGCGCGGCGGCGGCCTGCCAGGAATAGACCTCCAGCGGCACGCCCGCCTGCGCCATGGTGGGCGTGTCGGGGAACAGGGAGGTGCGGTCCGCCGCCGTCACCGCCAGCAGCTTCAGCTTGCCGGCCTTGATCTGGTTGGCGACCGAGCCGAGATTCTGGAACGACACGTCCGCATGCCCGCCCATCAGGTCGTTGATGGCGGGTCCGCCGCCCTTGTAGGGCACGTGCAGGCCCTGGGTGCCGGTCTTCTGCCAGAACAGCGCGGCGGTGAGGTGATCGGACGAGCCGATGCCGGAGGAGGCGAAGGTGACCTTGTTGGGGTTCTTCTTCAGATACTCCACCAGTTCCTTCACCGTGTTGGCGGGAAAGTTGGGCGAGGTCACCAGCACGTTGGGCGTGCGCACCGCCTGCGTCAGAAGGTCGAAATCCTTCTGCGGCGAATAGGCGAGGTTGGGATAGAGCGCCGGATTGATGGAATAGACGCCGATGGAGCCGACCAGCAGCGTGTAGCCGTCGGCCGGCGCCTTCGCCACGTGGCTCGCGCCCGTGCCGCCATTGGCGCCCGGCTTGTTGTCCACCACCACGGGCTGGCCGAGAACCTCGCCCATCTTGGGGGTGAGGAAGCGGGCCGTGCTGTCGGAGGCGCCGCCCGCCGGGAACGGCACGACAATGGTGACGGGGCGGTCCGGATAGCCGGCGGCAAAGGCGGTGGTGCTGAGCGCGACGCCGAGCAGCGCGGCGCCGAGGAATTTCAGAGACATCGGGCGTTCTCCCAAAACCCCGTTTCGGGGCGTGTGCTTGTTCCGGCGTGCCGGTGCCCGTCTGAGGCGGGTCTGGAGCGAACAAAAACACTAATGCATTAGTTGGTCAATCTCGAAACATGATAGGATACCCCTCTCCGGCAGGCTCCCGCTTTCCGGTGACGGTCACGCCCCGCGTGGCCATAAGCGACTTTCCGTTCGGCATCGGGTGCAGACCGGCGCCGTAGCACGAGGACCCATGAACGAGGCGATCCACCCGCATCTCCTGCCCAACCCGCTGCCGCGCCCCGCGCGCGACCGCTCGCGGCAGGCGGCGCCGCAGGTGTTCGAATATCTGCGCGAGCAGATCGTGACCCTCGTCCTGCCGCCCGGTGCGGTGCTGCCGCGCGCGGCGCTTCAGGACCTGTTCGGGGTGTCCTCCACCCCGGTGCGCGATGCGCTGATGCGGCTAGAGGAGGAGGGGCTGGTGGAAGTGTTTCCCCAGCACGCCACGCGGGTCTCTCCCATCGATCTCGGGCAGGCGCGCCGCACCCAGTTCCTGCGCCGCGCCATCGAGCAGGAGGCCGTGCGCCTGCTGAGCGAAAGGCCCGAGCGCGCGCCGGCCCTCGCCGCCCTCGAAACCGTGCTCTCCCGCCAGCGCGCCATGCTCGCCGCCGGCGATCTGGAGGCCTTCGACGCGGCGGACCGCAGCTTCCACGCCACCTTGTGCGAGCTGGTGGAGGCCAGCGAGGTGTGGGCGCTGGTGCGCCGCTCCTCCGGCCATATCGACCGGCTGCGCCGGCTCAACCTGCCGCTCGCCGGCAAGGCGCCGCAGATCATCCGCGACCACGAGGCCATCGTCGCCGGCATCGCGGCGGGCGATCCGGCCACGGCCCAGGCGGCAGTGCGCGACCATCTCTCCCGCTCGCTGGCCTCCGCCGACCACATGCGCCGCGAGCGCCCGGATTATTTCCGCGATTGAGGCGGCGCTGTTCTCCCGCCCCCTCGGCCCGTGCTAAAGCCTCTCCAGAATTCTGACCCGACAAGGCGGGCGCACCGCCGGGAGATGACGCCATGCTGACCACTGTGGATGCCTTCGGCCGGATCGGCGAGGAGAACGCCTTCGCGGTTCTCGCCCGTGCCACCGCCCTTGCCGCCGAGGGGCGGGACATCATCAATCTGGGCATCGGCCAGCCGGACTTCCGCACCCCCGAGCATATCGTCGAAGCCGCCATCAAGGCGCTGAAGGACGGCGCGCACGGCTATACGCCCTCCGTCGGCATCCTGCCCCTGCGCGAGGCGGTGTCGCGCGACCTCAACCGCCGGTATGGCGTGGAGGTGGACCCGAACCTCGTCATGATCGTGCCGGGCGGCAAGGTCACCATGTGCCGATCCGCGAGGAGAACGGCTTCGCCTTCTCGGCGGAGGAGACGCTGGCGCTGATCACGCCGCGCACCCGCCTGCTCATCATCAATTCCCCCGCCAATCCCACCGGCGGCGTCACCCCCAAGGCGGAGATCGACAAGCTGGTGGCGGGCCTTGCCGCCCATCCCCACCTCGCCCTCATGTCGGACGAGATCTACGACCATTTCGTCTTTGACGGCGAGACGCACCAGACCCTGCTCGCCTATCCAGAGATCCGCGACCGGCTGATCCTGCTCAACGGCTGGTCCAAGACCTATGCCATGACCGGCTGGCGGCTCGGCTATTCCATCTGGCCAAAGACGCTCTACGAGGCGGTGCGCAAGCTGTCCGTGAACGCCTGGTCCTGCGTCAATGCCGCGACCCAGTATGCCGGCATCGCCGCGCTGGACGGCCCGCACGAGGCGGTCACCGCCATGGTGGCGGAATTCGACCGCCGCCGCGCGCTGGTGGTGGAAGGGCTGAACGCGCTGCCCGGCGTGTCCTGCGCCACCCCGAGGGGCGCCTTCTACGCCTTCCCGAACGTGTCCGGCACCGGCTGGGGCTCCGCCAAGGCGCTGGCCTCGGCGCTGCTGGAAGAGGCGGGTGTCGCCGTCATCGGCGGGCCGGATTTCGGCGTCCATGGCGAGGGCTATCTGCGGCTGTCCTATGCCAATTCCGCCGAGAACATCCGCGCCGCTCTGGAGCGGATGGACGGTTTCCTGCGCAAGCGCGCCGCCGCCTGAGGGCGGACGATCCATCCTGTTGTGCCGGAGGTGCGCGTGTCGAAGGTTGTCTGTGTGGGCGAGGTGATGGTGGAACTGGCGCGCGGCAGCGACGGGCGCTTCGGGCTCGGCTTCGGCGGGGACACCTTCAACACCGCCGTCTATCTCGCCCGCGCCAGCATCCCCGTGGCCTATGCCACGGCGCTGGGCGACGACATGTTTTCCGGCCAGCTTCTGGACCTCGCCCGGCACGAGGGGGTGGGGCAGGAGACCATCCTTCAGGTGCGCGGCCGCGTGCCGGGGCTCTATCTCATCACCACCGACGACAAGGGCGAGCGCACCTTCCATTACTGGCGCGACACCGCCCCCGCCCGCGCCTTGTTCGAACTGGACGGCTGGCAGCCGGTGGCCGAGCAGATCGTCGGCGCCCGCGCGGTCTATTTCTCCGGCATCACCCTGTCGCTTTATACCAATACCGGCCTCGGCCGCTTCCTCGCCACGCTGGAAATGGCCGGAACGCACGGGGAAGCGGGCCAACATCGCCATGCCCACCTTCGAGGACGAGGTGGCGCTGTGGGGCGATGCCTCGCCCATGGCCACCATCGAGCGCATGACCACCTATGGGGTGCAGGAAGTGGTGGTGAAGAACGGCCCCTCCGGCGCGCTGGTCTATGCGGACGGGCAGGTTATCGAGGTGCCGGTGGAGCGGCAGGTGCTGCCCGTGGACACGACGGGCGCGGGCGACAGCTTCAATGCCGGCTATCTCGCCGCCCGCCTGCAGGGCGCCAGCGCGGCGGATGCGGCCCTGGCCGGCCACCGCCTCGCCGGCACGGTCATCATGCATCGCGGCGCCCTCATCCCCCGAGCCACGCCGGACGGCATGCGGATGAACTGAGCGCGGCCGGCCCCGCACCCGCAAGGCGGGGCGGGGGCCTGACCAAGCTCAGCCGAACCTCGCCGCCCGCTTGAGGCGGGAGGCCGCCTATAACGTCAACCGCATGGCGCAGCGTTGATGGCCCGGAAGGCCCCGCCGGGCTTCTTTTGCGAGGATCTCCGCGAGCCGCTCGCCCAGGGTTTCCGCCACAAGGGTTTCAAACCCCCAGCGCTGGTAGAGCAACTCGTTCCAGCGCAAATCGCGAAAGGTCGTGAGCGTGACGGCCGTCATGCCCCGCTGACGGGCGCACTGGACAGCGGCTTCGAAAAGGGCGCGCCCCGCGCCACGGCCTTGTTTGTCGTGCCGCACGGCAAGCTCACATATGTGGAAGTCCTGTCCGCATATCTCCGCGAGGAGGAAGCCGAAAGGGGCATTCCGATCGTCCACGGCGACCCAGGCCGTCCCGTCTCGCGCGTGCGCCCGGTGTTGGGCTTCAGACTGGACGTCATCATCGGCGATCCAGCCGAGGCCGGGAACAGTTCGAAAAACCTCTCCGGCCGACCGTTCTACAGCCGGCAAGACGATCGCATCGCTTTCCAACGCCGCCCGCACGCGCATCTCCGGGCCTCCTCGTTTCCCCATCGCTCCAGGGATGCCGGCGGGATGAAGGGCCGCAACGGGTCGAAGCCCGCCGCTTCCCGCCGGGACCCAGACACTCGGATCATGGCCATCAGGAATTGCCCGCCGTGTGCCGCGATCCGGGGCGATCGCGGCACACGGACGGCGGGGCGCCGTCCCGCTTCGTGTCCCGGCTCAGCCGAATGTCGCCGCCCGCTTGAGGCGGGAGGCGGCTGCGGCGAGGTCGCGGACCTTGCCGAAGTCGCCGGCGCGGATGGCGTCTGCGGGCACCACCCAGGAGCCGCCCACCGCCACCACGTTCGGCAGCGCCAGATAGCTCTCCACATTGGCCGGGCCGATGCCGCCCGTGGGGCAGAAGCGCAGCCCCGGCAGCGGGCCGGCGATGGATTTCAGGAACGGCACGCCGCCCGCCGCCTCGGCGGGGAAGAATTTGAGCGCCTGGAAGCCGAGCGCCGCCAGCGCCATGGCCTCGCTCACGGTGGCGCAGCCGGGCAGGACCGGCACGGGGGCATGGGCGAGGGCCTGTGCGAAGGCCGGGGTGGTGCCGGGGCTCACCAGATAGGCGGCGCCCGCTTCCAGCGCGGCTTCCACATGGGCGGTCTCGGTCACGGTGCCCGCACCGAGAATGGCG
>NCCY01000204.1 GCA_002279855.1 Rhizobiales bacterium 12-68-15 | reverse complement strand
CAGGTCCTCGATCTCGGTGCCGAGCGCGGGCGACACGATCAGCGCGTCGGGCCGGTATTCCGCAAGCGTGCCGAGAATGCGGGTCTGGCGGGCCACATCCTCCTGGCCGACGCCCAGCAGCACGGTCTTGCCGGCGGCGGAGAGGGCGTCCTCCATGGCGGCGAGCAGTTCGGTGAAGGAGGGGTTGATGATGTCGTGCAGCCCCACGCCGACGATGTTGGTGCGCGCGGTGCGCAGCGAGGCGGCGCCCCGGTTCGCCACATAGCCGCGGGCCCGCGCCACCTCCTGAACCTTGAGGCGGGTGGCTTCCGCCACGACCGGACTGTCGCGCAGCGCGAGGGAGACGGTGGCGGTGGAGAGGCCGAGTTCCAGCGCCAGGCGCTGGAGCGTCACCTTGCCCGCCGCAAACGCGAACGTGTCCTCGCCCATTGCCCCTCCGATGCTCCCGTCTTTTAGAGGACGGTTCGATGCACATGCAATGCGCCAGAACCCGCCTCGCCCGGCCCGGTCTGGTGTCGCCGTGCCTCGCAGGAGACCAGAACGCATGCTAAACGATTTAAGTCGTCCGCCAAAGAGCGGTGTTCGCAAGAGGAAGTGCCATCATGCAACAGCCCCGGATCGGTTTTGTCGGCGTCGGCCTCATGGGCCACGGCATGGCGAAGAACCTGCTGGAAAAGGGCTATCCCCTCACCGTGCTGGGTCATCGCAACCGCGCGCCGGTGGAGGACCTGACGGGGCGGGGCGCGCAGGAGGCGCGGACGGCGCAGGATCTGGCCGCCGCCAGCGACATCGTCTTCCTCTGCGTCACCGGCGCACCACAGGTAGAAGGGGTGGTGCGCGGGCTCATGGCCGGCGGGCATGAGGGCATGGTGATCGTGGACTGCTCCACCTCCGAGCCCACGCTGACGCTGGCGCTGCACGCGGAACTCAAGGCGCAGGGCATCCAGCTCTGCGACGCGCCGCTCGGCGGCACGCCCGCCAATGCGGCGGAGGGCACGCTGTCCGCCATGGTGGGCGCGGAGCCGGACGCCTATGCGCGGGTGGAGCCGGTGATCGGCGCCTTTGCGACGCGGGTGGTGCATGTGGGCGCGCCGGGCGCCGGGCACACCATGAAACTGCTCAACAATTTCCTGTCGCTGGGCTATGGCGCCATCTATGCGGAGGCGCTTGCTCTGGCTGCCAAGGTGGGGGTGACGCCGCAGACCTTCGATTCCGTCATCCGCGGCTCGCGCATGGATTGCGGCTTCTACCAGACCTACATGAAGTATGTGCTGGAGCGCGACGTGAACGCCCATCGCTTCACGCTGTTGAACGCGCACAAGGACCTGCGCTACGTCAACAATCTCGCCACCGCCACGGGCGCCGCCAATTTCGTCAGCGCCAGCGTGAAGAATGTCTATGCGGCGGCGGAGGGGCTCGGAATGGGCGGCTGGAACGTGCCGCAGATTTCCGACGTGGTGGCGAAGCTCAACGGCGTCTCGCTCGGCCCCATCCCGCAGGAAGACGCGGACGGGGCGGCCTGAGCCGCCCTGTCCTCATCGCGCTGCCTCAGCCGGGGCAGCGCACATAGACCATGGTGCCGTAGCGGCGGTTGACCTCGGGGTCCACCCACTTGAGCACCAGCACGTTGCCGTTGAACGAAACCACCTGACGGTCGCGCTCCGCGCCGGCCGGGTCTTCCGCCGGGCCGATGAAGGTGGGCTGGCCGGGCACCTGCTTGGAGATCACTTCCGTCAGCTTGGTGTCGTCAGCGAGATACATCATGACGCCGCCGCTGGGGCCGGCGGTGATGATGTAGGGGTTGCTGCACTGCGCCTTCGCCTGGTTCTCGGTGCGCACCGCATCCTCGGGCCGGTGATAGGCGGCAAGGCCGTAGCGGCCGATCAGGGCCGAGGCGGGGATCGGGCTGGTATATTGCGGGATGGCGGGCGGCGGCGGGGGCGGCGGCTCGGTGGCGCAGCCGGCGAGGAACAGGGCGCCTGCCAGAAGGCCGAGGGTCGTCTTCGGAAGTCCCGGGGTCCGGGCCTTGAGGGAGGACACAAGCATTCGCACACTCCGAGCCAGCACAGCGGCATCGCAATTCAGGTGGACTTGGCGTCGGGGCGCGGGCTCGACACGGGCTGCGGTGTGGCCGCAATCCAGATCGGTCCCGTCTCCCACGAGCGAGGAACACCCGCGTCCGGCGGGAGGTCCCTCCGGAACGGATCTGGGTGGACCATAGTGCCTGTTTGACCCTGCGTCGATGCACGCCGGACCAGGAATGGCTCCAAACTTCCCCCGCTCACATGCAGTTTAGATGGCGATCCGTTACATAAAGGTAAGGACCGCTCCCTTGACGCAGGGCCCCGGCTTCCATATCTCCGGGCGGCAGTTGGCACTCTCCGGCGGGGAGTGCCAGACAGCGCGGATGCAGCCCGCGCCGATCTGGCCGCTTCGGCCGGTCGGCCCCGGTTCGGCGCCCGCGTGGCCCGCAACGAATTTTAGAGGATCAGGCCCATGCCCTTCCGTCCCCTTCACGACCGCGTCGTCGTCAAGCGCCTTGAAGCCGAGCAGAAGACCGCCGGCGGCATCATCATCCCCGACACCGCCAAGGAAAAGCCCCAGGAGGGCGAGGTGGTCGCGGTCGGCGCCGGTGCGCGCGACGAGAGCGGCAAGGTTGTCGCCCTCGACGTCAAGGCCGGTGACAAGGTGCTGTTCGGCAAGTGGTCCGGCACCGAAGTGAAGATCGACGGGCAGGATCTGCTCATCATGAAGGAGAGCGACATCCTCGGCGTTATCGGCTGAGCGTCGTTCCCGCGCATTTCCCCCATTCCTGACCCAGGAGACGGCACATGGCTGCCAAGGACGTAAAATTTTCCGCCGATGCCCGCGAGAAGCTTCTTCGCGGCGTCGATATCCTCGCCAATGCGGTGAAGGTCACGCTCGGCCCCAAGGGCCGCAACGTGGTGATCGAGAAGTCGTTCGGCGCTCCCCGCATCACCAAGGACGGTGTGACGGTCGCCAAGGAAATCGAGCTTGAGGATCGCTTCGAGAATCTCGGCGCCCAGCTCGTCCGCGAAGTCGCGTCCAAGACCAACGACCTCGCCGGTGACGGCACCACGACCGCGACGGTTCTCGCCCAGGCGATCGTCAAGGAAGGCGCCAAGGCGGTTGCCGCCGGCATGAACCCGATGGATCTGAAGCGCGGCATCGATCTCGCCGTCGCCGCGGCCATCAAGGACATCCAGGCCCGCGCCAAGAAGGTGTCGTCGTCCTCGGAAGTCGCCCAGGTCGGCACCATTTCCGCCAACGGCGACAGCGCCATCGGCGAGATGATCGCCGGCGCGATGCAGAAGGTCGGCAACGAGGGTGTCATCACCGTCGAGGAAGCCAAGACCGCCGAGACCGAGCTGGATGTCGTTGAAGGCATGCAGTTCGATCGTGGCTATCTCTCTCCCTATTTCATCACGAATGCGGAGAAGATGATCGCCGAGCAGGAAGATCCCTACATCCTGATCTTCGAGAAGAAGCTCTCCGGCCTCCAGCCGATCCTGCCCGTTCTCGAAGCCGTCGTTCAGTCCGGCAAGCCGCTGGTGATCGTGGCCGAGGACGTGGAAGGCGAAGCGCTTGCCACCCTCGTCGTGAACCGCCTGCGCGGCGGCCTCAAGGTCGCGGCCGTGAAGGCTCCCGGCTTCGGCGACCGTCGCAAGGCCATGCTGGAGGATATCGCCATCCTCACCGGCGGCCAGGTGATCTCCGAGGACCTCGGCATCAAGCTTGAGAATGTCACCCTCGACATGCTCGGCCGCGCCAAGAAGGTCATCCTCGAGAAGGAAAAGACCACCATCGTGGACGGCGTTGGCCTGAAGGCCGACATCGACGCCCGCGTGGCGCAGATCAAGGCGCAGATCGAGGAGACCACCTCGGACTACGACCGTGAGAAGCTCCAGGAGCGTCTGGCCAAGCTCGCGGGCGGCGTTGCCGTCATCCGCGTCGGCGGCGTGACCGAGGTCGAGGTCAAGGAGAAGAAGGACCGCGTTGACGACGCGCTCAATGCCACCCGCGCTGCGGTGGAAGAGGGCATCGTTCCCGGCGGCGGCGTCGCTCTCCTGCGCGCCAAGAAGGCCGTCGAGGCCCTGACCTCCGACAATCCCGACATCGTGGCCGGCATCAAGATCGTGCTCCGCGCCCTTGAAGCCCCGATCCGTCAGATCGCCGAGAATTCCGGCGTGGAAGGCTCGATCGTGGTCGGCAAGGTGCTGGAAGCCACCGATCCGAACTTCGGCTTCAATGCCCAGACCGAGGAATATGTGGACCTCGTCGCCGCTGGCGTCGTGGACCCGGCCAAGGTCGTGCGCACCGCCCTGCAGGACGCGGCCTCCGTGGCCGGCCTGCTGGTGACCACCGAAGCCCTGGTTGCCGAGCTTCCCAAGCGCGACAGCGGCGCTCCGGCGATGCCGGGCGGCGGCATGGGCGGCATGGACTTCTGATCCTGCCGGATCCGGTTCTCAGGAAGGGCGCGGCGCAAGCCGCGCCCTTCTTTTTTGCCGATCGTCAGGGGCTCGCGACGGGCCTGAACCCGACAAACCCGCCGTCCGCGTCATAGAGATAATCGAACCTGTTCAGCAGCCGGACGCTGGTGTTCACGAACACCGTTCCGGGCCGGTTGACGAGGATGATGGCATGGGGGGCGGACGGGTTGGTCTGGTCGCCCGCCCTGAAGGCGTAGGAGGGCCCGGAGCCGCCGGGACCGAACGCGATGCGCAACGCGGTGCCGCTGGTGGGCGTGGGCACGCCCGCAGGATTCGGCTGCGTCTGCCCGGTGAGCTGGGCGGGCGGCAGGGTGAGATACATGGTGGTGACGCCGGTATCGACCAGCGCGGTCCCGCATGCGGCCGGGGTACGGCCGCCCAGCGACAGGCAGACCGGGGTGGGCGCCCAGCCGGAGCGGCCCTGCGCCTTCTCCAGCTTGATGAAATCCATGCCCTTGGCGCCCTCCGCCGACAGGCCGAGATACACGCCCCGCCGCGTCACCAGATAGCCGCGCCGCACCGTTGCCGGCGCATCCGCCGTGCCCATGCCCGGCAGGCTGAGGAAGGCGTTGCGGTCTGCCAGCCCGAGCTTTTCCACCTCGCCGCCGCGGGCGAAGCCGACCCCGATCATGGCGATGCCGGTCGGGTTGGCGCGCGGACGGCAGCGGCGGGCGGTGCGGGTGCACTCCACATGCGTCACCGCAAGCACAGGGATGGGCCGCGTCGTCACCTCGGCCCCGTTGGTGCCGGAGAGGGTGACGCGGGCCTTCACCCACACGCCCTTCATGATGCGGCCGGAACTGGTATAGGTCAGCTCGCCCGGCTTCAGCACCTCCAGGGTGTCGAACTCCGGAATGAGCCGGGCGGAGACGACGATGCCCAAGGAGCCGGTGTCCATCACCGCCCGGATCGGCCGCCCCCCGTTCACCGAAAGGCCGAGCTTCGGCGAATGGCGCAGCGGCGAGCCGGCGAGCGGCGCATTGAGATAGGGCAGGAACACCGACTGCGTGACATCATCTGGAATTCCCCCGCAGTCCGGGCGGGCGCAAAGGGGGTTGCCCCGCCTGCGCGATGCCCTCACTCTCCGCTTCCCTGCTCCTACATCATGGCGAACATGCGCACTGAGATCACAGGTTCCACGCTTCCCGTCCTTCAGGTGACGCTGGCTGCCGGCGAGACCATGGTGGCGGAATCCGACCGGCTGTCGTGGATGACGCCCAATGTGGCGCTGAACACCACCATGGCGACGGCGGGCGCCGGAGGCTTCTTCGGCGCCATCGGCCGCGCTGTGTCGGGTGGCGGCCTGTTCCTCACCGAATTCACCGCCGAGGGCGGCGAGGCGCTGGTGGCTTTTGCCGCGACGGTGCCGGGCAACATCGTGGAAGTGGGCATCTCGCCGGGCCGGGGCTTCATGGTCCAGCGCGGCGGCTTTCTCGCCGGTTCGCACGGCATTGAACTGGCCATCGGCTTCCAGCAGCGCCTCGGTGCCGGCATCTTCGGCGGCGAGGGCTTCGTGCTCCAGCGCCTCTCCGGCCATGGCAGCGCCTTCGTGGAGATGGGCGGCGAGATCGTCTCCTACACGCTGGAAGCCGGCCAGTCCCTGCTGGTCCATCCCGGCCATGTGGGCATGTTCGAGGAGAGCGTCGGCTTCGACATCACCATGATGCGCGGGGTCAAGAACATCCTGTTCGGCGGCGACGGCCTGTTCCTGGCCCAGCTGACCGGGCCGGGCAAGATCTGGCTCCAGTCGCTGACGCCCGCCAAGCTCGCCCACGCCCTTCAGCCCTACCTGCCCTCCGGCGAGCGGCGCTGACGACCCAGGGGCCGCTGAGGTTTTGCTCATCGGCCCAGGTGAGGGCGCCTGGGGCAGGGGGCCTGGCGCGCGGCCGCATGGAATTGCCCCAAGCTGCCCCGTGCCGGCTCGACATTCCCGGCGGCTCGGCTAAACGGGGGGCTTCCAGCCTCATGCGCGACGAGACCCATGGACACCCCTGCGCCTTCCTATGATCCGCTAGTCGCGGTCGCGCCCGAGCGGCGCGTCTTCGTCGCCCGCGATGCCTTCGCCCTGTGGTTCAGCCTCGGCATCGGGCTGCTGGTGCTTCAGGCGGGGGCGCTGGGGCGGATTCGGGCCTTGCCTCCATGGCCATGCTGCGGCCGAGCCTCGGCCTGCGCGGCGCGGCGCTGCCCACCGTCATCAATGTGGTGCAACTGATCGGCTGGGGCGCCTTCGAGATCATCGTGATGGGCGATGCCGCCGATGCGCTGGTCACCTCCGCGTTCGGCATCTCCCTGCCCGCGCTCTGGATCGTGCTGTTCGGCGTGCTCGCCACCTCCATCGCCGCCATGGGGCCGGTCTCCTTCGTGCGGCGCTTCCTGCGGGCGTGGGGGCTCTGGCTGCTGCTGGCCGCGGCCGCGTGGCTCACCGTGCGGCTGCTGGCCACCCAGGATCTCGGCGGATGCCGCTCTCCTGGCTGCCGCTGATCGCGGACTACACCCGCTTCGGCCGCAGCCCCGGCGGCATGTTCCGGGGCAGCGCGCTGGGCTTCTTCGTGGCCAATGTCTGGTTCTATGCTCTCGGCGCCACCTATGGCCTCGCCTCCGGCGGCGAGGTCTCGCTGGTGGCGACGCTCGCCACCGCTGGCGGCGGGCTGGCGCTGCTGCTGATCCTTCTGGACGAGACCGACAACGCCTTCGCGGACATCCATTCCGCCGCCGTCTCCGCCGCCACCCTCACGCGGGGGCGCGTGCCGGTGATGACGGTGGGGTTCGGCATCGTCTGCACCCTCATCGCCCTCGCCTTGCCGCTCGGCCAGTATGAGAGCTTCCTGCTGCTGATCGGCTCGGTGTTCGCGCCGCTGTTTGGCGTGGTGCTGGCCGACCATTTCGTGGTGCGCCGCCGGCAGGTGAAGGCGCACGAGATCACGAAGCAGGGCGGCGCCTACTGGTTCGCGGGCGGCTGGAACCTCGCAGGGCTCGCGGCCTGGGCCATCGGCATCGCCGCCTTCCATGCGGTGACCGCCTTCCTGCCCGCGCTCGGCGCCACGGTGCCTTCGCTGCTGCTGGCCGGCCTCGTCTATCTGGCGCTGGCCCGCCGGCCCTGAGCGGCGCATGCGAAAAAGGCTCCACCCGGGGGCGGAGCCTTTTCCATTGTCCTGACGGGCGGGCGTCCGCCCGGTGCCGGCGTTTCGGCCTCAGTCGTCCATCTTGAGGGCGGCGATGAAGGCTTCCTGCGGGATTTCCACCTTGCCGAACTGCCGCATCTTCTTCTTGCCCTCCTTCTGCTTGTCCAGAAGCTTGCGCTTGCGGGAGATGTCGCCGCCATAGCACTTGGCGGTGACGTCCTTGCGCAGGGCCTTGATGGTCTCGCGGGCAATGATCTTGGCGCCGATGGCGGCCTGGATCGGGATCTGGAACAGGTGCTGCGGGATCAGGTCCTTCAGCTTCTCGCACATGGCCCGGCCACGGAACTCGGCGCGGGCGCGGTGCACCAGCATGGAGAGCGCGTCCACCGGCTCGGCATTGACGAGAATGGACATCTTCACGAGGTCGCCCTCGCGATAGTCGGTGATGTTGTAGTCGAACGAGGCGTAGCCCTTGGAGATGGACTTCAGCCGGTCGTAGAAATCGAACACCACCTCGTTCAGCGGCAGGTCATAGGTGACCATGGCGCGGGCGCCCACATAGGTCAGCTCGATCTGGTTGCCGCGCCGGTCCTGGCACAGCTTCAGCACCGAGCCGAGATAGTCGTCCGGCGTGAGGATGGTGGCGCGGATCCACGGCTCGCGGATTTCCTTGATCTTCACCACGTCCGGCATGTCGGCCGGATTGTGCAGGTCGATCACCGAGCCGTCATTCATCTCGATCTCGTAGATGACCGAGGGGGCGGTGGCGATCAGGTCGAGGTTGAACTCGCGCTCCAGACGCTCCTGGATGATCTCCAGATGCAGCAGGCCGAGGAAGCCGCAGCGGAAGCCGAAGCCGAGCGCCGCCGAGGTCTCCATCTCGTAGGAGAAGCTGGCATCGTTGAGGCGCAGCTTGCCCATGGCGGCGCGCAGATCCTCGAAGTCGGCGGCGTCCACCGGGAAGAGGCCGCAGAACACCACCGGCTGGGCCGGCTTGAAGCCCGGCAGGGCTTCGGCGCAGGGGCGCTTTTCCTCGGTGATGGTGTCGCCGACGCGGGTGTCGGCCACTTCCTTGATGGAGCCGTTGAGGAAGCCGATCTCTCCGGGGCCGAGATTTTCCATGGCCACCATCTTCGGCGTGAACACGCCGACGCGGTCCACGTCATAGGCGGCATCCGCGCGCATCATCTTGATGCGCATGCCCTTCTTCAGCACGCCATCGACGATGCGCACGAGCACGACGACGCCCAGATAGGTGTCGTACCAGCTGTCCACCAGCAGCGCCTTCAGCGGCGCCTCGCGGTCGCCCATGGGGGCGGGCAGGCGGGTGACGATGGCTTCCAGCACCTGGTCGATATTGAGCCCGGTCTTGGCGGAGATGCCGATGGCCTGCGAGGCATCGAGCCCGATCACGTCCTCGATCTGCGCCTTCACCTTTTCCGGCTCGGCGGCGGGGAGGTCGATCTTGTTGAGGACCGGGACGATCTCGTGATTGTTGTCGATCGCCTGGTAGACGTTGGCCAGCGTCTGCGCCTCGACGCCCTGCGAGGCATCGACCACCAGCAGCGAGCCCTCGACGGCGGCCAGCGAGCGGTTCACCTCATAGGCGAAGTCCACGTGGCCGGGGGTGTCGATGAGGTTCAGCGTATAGGTCTGCCCATCCTTCGCCGTATAGGAGAGGCGCACCGTCTGCGCCTTGATGGTGATGCCGCGCTCGCGCTCGATATCCATGTTGTCGAGCACCTGATCCGTCATCTCGCGTGCGCTGAGGCCTCCGGTGGTCTGGATCAGCCGGTCTGCGAGCGTGGACTTGCCATGGTCGATATGCGCGACGATGGAGAAGTTGCGGATATGGGTCTGGGAGCTTGCGGTCATCCGCGCCGCATAGCATTGGCCCGGATGGGCTACAAGGCATCCGGCCCCGTTGGAGCCCCTGCGAGCGTTTAATGCTGCAAGGCGGCGAGCCGCCGGGCCGCCGTTTCGCCGGTCTCTTCCAGCAGCAGCGCGCGCACCGCCTCGGCCGGCATGGGGTGGGCATAGAAGAAGCCCTGCGCGAATTCGCAGCCCCGCTCCCGCAGGAACCGGGCCTGGGTGAGGGTTTCGACGCCCTCAGCCACCACGCTCAGACCCAGATTGCGGCCAAGCTCGATGACCGCGCAGACGATGGCGGAATCGTAGGGGTCGCTCTCAAGGTCCGAGACGAAGCTGCGATCGATCTTCACGCCGTCGATGGGAAGCTGCTTCAGATGGGTGAGCGCGGCATAGCCGGTGCCGAAATCGTCCAGGGCCATGCGCACGCCGGCCGCATAGAGCGCATCGAGGATGGGCGCCACATGCTCGGAATCCCGCCCGAGGAAGACGGTCTCGGTGATTTCCACCTCGAAATGGCGGGGTTCCACCTCCGCGTCCCACATGATGCCGAGAAGATGCTTGGCAAGGCGCGGATGGGTGAACTGCGCCGGAGCGACGTTGAAGGCCACGCGTCCGAAGGCGAGCCCCTCGGCCAGCCATCCCTGCATGTCGCGCGCGATCTGGCGCAGCATGCTGTCTCCCATCAGGATAGCAAGCTCCGTGTCGTCGAAGGCCGACATGAACTTGGCCGGGGGGACGATGACGCCGTCGCCCTGCCGCCAGCGCATGAGGGCTTCCAGCCCCACGATCTGGCCGGTCACCAGCGAGAATTTGGGCTGGTAATAGGGAAAGATGGCATCGGCCTGGACGGCGGCGGACAGTTCCCGCCGCAGCAGCACCCGCTGCATGACCGCATCGCGCATGCTGGGGGCATACAGGACCGCCCGGTTGCGCCCCTGGTTCTTCGCCGCATAGAGCGCAAGGTCCGCATCCTTGAGCAATTCGCCCGGTCCATAATCCGGCCGGGGACAGGCGGCGATCCCGATGGAGGCACGGCTGGCGAAGGTCCGCTCGCCCAGCATGAAGGGCTGGCGGAAATCGCGCAGGATGGTCTCCGCGAGGTCGAGGGCTGCAGCGCTCGATTTCTGCCCGGACAGGAGGATGACGAATTCATCCCCGCCAAGCCGCGCCACGGGGCCGAGGTCCCCCGCCAGATGGCGGAGCCTGCGGGCGGTCTCCACCAGAAGAGCGTCGCCGGCATCATGGCCGAACGTGTCGTTCACCTCCTTGAGGCTGTCGAGGTCCACCATCAGCAGCACCACGGTGCCCGACGATGTGGAGGTCTGGTGCTGCACCTTGTCCAGCAGGCCCTGAAACGCCCCCCGGTTCATGAGCCCGGTGAGGGCGTCATGGGTGGCGGCGTGGCGGATCTTTTCCTCCGCCTCGCGTCGCTCGGTGATATCGACGATGGCGCTGACCACGGTGGGGTTGCCGTCCAGTTCGGAGATGGCGCCGGCCAACAGCACCGTGCGCACCTCGCCGCTGCCGATGCGCAGGCGGGCCTCGAAGTTCGTGACCCGGCCGTCGCGCCGCAACAACCGCATGAACTCGGCCCGGTCTTCCGCCCGCTCATAGGCCTGCTGGGCCCGGGTGACGCCAAACGTGGCGGGCTCGCCGCCGAAATAGCGGATGCCAGCCTCATTGTAGCGGACGAGGCGACCGCTCTCGATCTCGGAAATGACCAGCGGAATGGGAACCGCCGCGAAGGTCCGCTCCAGCAGGTGCTGGCTCTGGAGCTGGATCTTGCGGGCCTCCCGCTCCGACTGCATGGCCGCCCATTCCTGACGCCCATGGCGGTTGTGCTGCGACAGCACCGTCACGAGGAAGACGTTCAGCGTGGCGGCGGCGAAGATGATGCTGAAGGCCAGCTGGGGCTTCGGCGGAAACAGCAGATAGCTCCCCACGGTCAGGAGGGTGCAAACGATCCCGCATGTCACCACCCAGCGGAAGGAGATCGGGACCACTAGATAATATACGGTCGGGATCAGCAGCATGGCGACGAGGCCGACCTCGTTGCCCACGGTGATCAGGGCTGCGGCGGACACCGCCGTCGCCATCAGCCCCGTCACCAGCACGCGCTCCGCCTGCGCAAAGGTCGTCACGCGGCGCAGGATCAGGAAGCAGGCGAGCGCGGCGAGGATGGCGAGGCCGCGCGCGCTGATGGCGAAGCGGAAGATGGCGGGGTCCGCGATCCGGAATTCGCTCAGGGTCAGGCCGGTGTTCACGAACGCGGACAGGATGCACAGGACGCGGGCGCGCCGCAGGACTTCCGGCGTGCTGTAGGCACGATAGGACGCTTCCTCCTCGGGCGATGCGAGTTCGCCGGTCCAGGGGTTGAGCCGCCCGTTGGTCATTGCCGGTTCGTTCCCCCCGTCCCGCATTCGCCGTGTCGCATCCATTCTGCACGCATGAAGGGAGAAAAAACCTCCCCAAATCAGAAGTGGGCCAGATAGCCCCCGTCCACCGCAAGCATGTGCCCGGTGACATAGCTGGCGGCCGCGCTCGCGAGGAAGACGGCGGCGCCGGCCAC
>NCCY01000203.1:6211-7486 GCA_002279855.1 Rhizobiales bacterium 12-68-15 | reverse complement strand
TTCAGTTCCTCGGAGCCGCGCATCATGCAGTGCGTGGTGCCGCAGAGCTGCACGAAATGGCGTCCAACCGGCTCCAGGTTGAACATGGTGTAGAAGGTCGCGATCTCCAGAACACGGATGCGCGCCATGCCGAGGCGTTCGGCCACCGCGCGGATCGCCGGCTCGGGAAGCCAGCCGCCGGCCTGCTCCTGCGCCTTCCACAGCAGCGGAACCACGGCGCTCGCCTGCCGGCCTTCGGGATACTTGGCGATCTGCCGATCGATCCACGCCTCATTCTCCGCCGTGAAGGCGAAGCTCTCTGGCTGGACGGCTGCGAGACGGCGGACGGACATCAGCGACTTCCCGAAGTGACGATGCGACAATCATTGTAGAGACCGCCCACCTGGGCGATCCCGCAATCGGCATAGACGCCGCCCTTGTAGAGGCGGAGCGCCTGTCCGCTCACATGGGCGAAGGCACCATGGGTTCCCGGAACGCCGCTCTCGGGGATGATGGCGGCACTGACGGGGGTCCAGCCGGCATCCAGCAGGGAATAGACCGAGATCCGTTCCACCATCACCGCGACCGGCGCGGGCGCGGGAACCACCGGCACCACGACCTGTGCGGGCGAACGCATCACCTGCGGCTGGATGGTCGCGGGATCTGCGGCCAGCGCGCCGGTGGTGAGACCAGCGAGGGCAACGACACTGAACAGGGACTTGACGGCGTTCATCGATCCACCTCCCCGAACACGATGTCGAGGGAGCCCAGCACCGCCGAAACGTCGGCGAGCATGTGCCCGCGACACAGGAAGTCCATGGCCTGAAGGTGGGCAAAGCCCGGCGCGCGGATCTTGCAGCGATAGGGCTTGTTGGTGCCGTCCGCCACCAGATAGACGCCGAATTCCCCCTTCGGCGCCTCCACGGCGGCATAGACATCGCCGGCAGGAACGTGGAAGCCTTCGGTATATAGCTTGAAATGGTGAATGAGGGCTTCCATCGACCGCTTCATCTCACCCCGCTTGGGCGGCGTGATCTTGTGATCGGTGGAGGCGACCGGCCCGGCTTCCTTCAGCAGGCGCTCGACGCACTGCTTCATGATCTTGGTGGACTGGCGCATCTCTTCCATGCGGACAAGATAGCGGTCGTAGCAGTCGCCGTGCTTGCCGATCGGAATGTCGAATTCAAGCTCGGAATAGCATTCATAGGGCTGCGAGCGGCGCAGGTCCCATGCGGCGCCGGAGCCGCGCACCATGACGCCGGAAAAGCCCCAGCTCATGGCGTCTTCCAGCGAGAC
>NCCY01000203.1:0-6067 GCA_002279855.1 Rhizobiales bacterium 12-68-15 | reverse complement strand
CCGATGTCCTCCACCAGCTTGGTGGGCAGGTCCTGATGCACGCCGCCGGGCCGGAAATAGGCCGCGTGCATGCGGCTGCCGGAGGCGCGCTCATAGAAGATCATCAGCTTCTCGCGCTCTTCGAAGCCCCACAGAGGCGGGGTGAGCGCGCCAACGTCCATGGCGAACGTGGTGACGTTGAGCAGATGGGAGAGCAGGCGGCCGATCTCGGAATAGAGCACGCGGATGAGCTGGCCGCGCCGGGGCACCTCAATGCCCAGAAGCTTCTCCACCGCGAGGCAGTAAGCGTGCTCCTGGTTCATGGGGGCGCAATAATCGAGCCGGTCGAAATAGGGCACGGCCTGAAGATAGGTCTTCGCCTCGATCAGCTTCTCGGTGCCGCGATGCAGCAGGCCGATATGCGGATCAACCCGCTCCACCACTTCGCCATTCAGCTCCAGCACAAGGCGCAGCACGCCGTGCGCGGCCGGATGCTGCGGGCCGAAATTGATCTGGAAGTTGCGGACCGGGGCGGCGGGCCGGGCGCTGTCGAGTGTGTTGGCCATGACGCGCTCCTTCAGCCAGCCTTCGGGGCGCCGGGCTGGCTGGCAGCCTTCTCGTCGCCGGGCAGCACATATTCGACACCCTCCCAGGGGGAGAGGAAGTCGAAGTTGCGGAATTCCTGGGAGAGGCGCACCGGCTCGTAGATCACGCGCTTGGCCTCGTCGTCATAGCGGACTTCCACAAAGCCCGTGAGCGGGAAGTCCTTGCGCAGCGGATAGCCGTCGAACCCGTAATCGGTGAGCAGGCGGCGCAGCTCCGGATGGCCGGTGAACAGGATGCCGTACATGTCGTAGGCCTCCCGCTCGAACCAGTTGGCACCGGGGAACACGCCGCAGATGGAGGGGACGGGGCTCGCCTCGTCGGTCTCCACCTTCAGCCGCACGCGCAGGTTCTGCTTCATGGACAGCAGGTGGTAGACCACGTCGAAGCGCGTCTCGCGCTCAGGGTAATCCACGCCGCAAACGTCGATGATGGTGGTGAACTGGCAGCTCGGATGGTCCCGCAGGAAAGTCGCGACCTTGACGATCTCCGCGCGCTCCACATCGAGGGTCAGCTCGCCGAAGGCCATCGACGTGCCACGCAGCGCCGAACCCAGCGCAGCGGACACGTGGACCGCGAGGTCTTTCAGGGTCTCGTCCATTCGCATCTTCCCCACACCGCCCGGGCTCGAGCCGGACGGAGACAATCAGGTACGATCAGCGTTCGATGGTGCCGATGCGGCGAATTTTCTTCTGCAGCATCAACACGCCATACAGCAGCGCCTCGGCGCTCGGCGGGCAGCCGGGAACATAGATGTCCACCGGCACCACGCGATCGCAGCCGCGCACCACGGAATAGGAATAATGGTAGTAGCCGCCGCCATTGGCGCAGCTGCCCATGGAGATGACGTACCGCGGCTCCGGCATCTGGTCGTAGACCTTTCGCAGGGCGGGGGCCATCTTGTTGGTCAGCGTGCCGGCGACGATCATCACGTCCGACTGGCGCGGCGAGGCGCGCGGGGCAAAGCCGAAGCGCTCCACGTCATAGCGCGGCATGGAGACCTGCATCATCTCCACGGCGCAGCAGGCGAGGCCGAACGTCATCCACATGAGCGAGCCGGTGCGCGCCCACGTGATGAGATTGTCCGCCGTGGTGACAAGGAACCCGCGATCCGCCAGTTCCGCGTTGATCTCGCGGAAGAACGGGTCGTTCGCGCCGACCGGAAGGCCGGTATTGGGGTCGACGATGCCTCGGGGGGCCGGTGCCACCAGCGGCTTCGTCGCGGAAGGGGTCAATCCCATTCGAGTGCTCCCTTGCGCCACTCATAAATGAACCCGACGGTGAGCACGCCGAGGAAGATCATCATCGACCAGAAACCGAGATCCCCCAGCGCACCGAACGAGATGGCCCAGGGAAACAGGAACGCCACTTCCAGGTCGAAGATGATGAACAGGATCGACACCAGATAGAATCGCACGTCGAACGTCATGCGCGCGTCGTCGAAGGCGTTGAAGCCGCACTCATACGCCGACAGCTTCTCGGGATCGGGATTGCTGTAGGCAACGAGGAACGGGGAAATCAGGAGGGCGAGACCGATCACCAGCGAAACGCCGATGAAGATCACGACCGGAAGATAATCCTGCAGCAAGAGATTCATGCCCGCACCTCGGGACGCTTGGGCGATCCGCATGATGCGTTACCGCGCCGGCCTCGGTTGGAGGAATTCTGAACGAGCGAGGCTTATCGCAGTGCCAAAGGGGTGGCAAGAGCGACCTCATCCACTGTGGTGCAACAGGCGCTTTTGCAGTGCAAAATTATGGCACCCGCTACCCCGGCGGAAAGCCCCGCAAGCTCTGAATTATGTATGCCACGCCCTTCTTCAAGGAGTCGGAGGCCGGGTTGCGACTGCACACTCCCGCCCCCGCCTCTCCATAAAGTGCGACAGTTTGGCTCGACCTCATCCATGGAGAGCGGGTGTCCGTCACCCGCCCGCCGTAGCGTCCTTGACCGCCGCAACCAGCTGCTTGAGCGAGAAAGGCTTGGGGAGAAACGAGAATTTCTCACCTTCGGCGAGGTTCTTGCCGAACGCTTCCTGCGCATAACCGGAGATAAAGATCACCTTCTGGGACGGATCCCGCGCCCGAAGGGCCTTCAGGAGGGTCGGCCCGTCCATCTCCGGCATCACCACGTCGGAGATCACAAGATCGATACGGGTGCCCGCCTTGTCGATCTCCTCCAGCGCTTCGGCACCGCTGGCGGCCGAGATGACATGATAGCCACGGGCAACCAGGGCACGGGTAGCGAAGGCGCGGACCGCGTCCTCGTCCTCCACCAGCAGGATGGTCCCCTGCCCCGTAAGGTCCGGCGCCGGCCGCTGTTCCGCCTCCGGTGCGGGCGCCGGTGCCGCGTCCTCCACGCCGGCCACATGGCGCGGCAGGAACACCCGGAACACCGAGCCCTTGCCGAGCGTGCTGTCCGCTAGGATATGGCCGCCTGTCTGCTGGACAATCCCGTAGACGGTGGACAGCCCGAGCCCGGTACCCTTGCCCACATCCTTGGTGGAGAAGAAGGGTTCGAAGATCTTGTCGATGATATCCGGCGGGATGCCCGTGCCCGTATCCGTCACCTCCACCAGCACATAATCGGCAGGCGCGAGCGTGCCCGGCGATCCGTAGAGGTGGCACTCGCCGGCCGGCATGTTGAGGGTGCGCAACGTCAGCTGGCCGCCGCCGGGCATGGCGTCGCGGGCATTCACCGCAAGGTTCACGATGACCTGCTCGAACTGGTTCACGTCCACCTTCACGGGCCAGAGGTCCCGCCCGTGCTCCACCTTCAGGTCGATGCTCTCGCCGATCAGGCGGCGCAGTAGCATGGACAGGTCGGACAAAACGTCCGTCAGGTGGATGACCTGCGGGCGCAGGGTCTGGCGGCGTGAGAACGCCAGCAACTGGCGCACCAGCCCAGCCGCCCGATTCGCGTTCTGCTTGATCTGCATGATGTCCGGGAAGGACGGGTCGCTTGGCCGGTGGTTCGCCAGCAGCAGGTCGCAATAGCCGATGATGGCGGTGAGCACATTGTTGAAATCATGCGCCACGCCGCCCGCAAGCTGCCCGATGGCCTGCATTTTCTGCGACTGGGCGAACTGCGCCTCCAGGGAGCGCTGGGCGGTGGTGTCCACCGCATAGACAGCAAGGCCCGCGCCTTCCAGCACAGCCGCATAGATGCGGGCGGAGCGGCCGCCCTCCCCGGCAATGGCCGCTTCGACCGGCGGCAAGGACTGGCCGGTGGCCGCGTCTTTCAGCAGACGCTCCACCGCCGGCGCGTCGCGTTCAACCACCAGCCGCTCCAGCGTGTTGCCAACGACAGAGGCGCCTCCCGCCGCGAACAGGCGCGAGAAGCTTCCGTTCGCTTCACCAATGCGCCCGGCACGGTCCACGCTCGCCATGGCGAGAGGAGACCGGAAGAACAGCGCCGCATCCGCCCAACCGGGTTTGGCCGCCGAACCGTTGGCGGCCTCCACGGCCTCCCCGACGCCGACCGCACGGGACCTGGGTAGCGCGACCAGCACGCTTGCACCGGCCGCATGGCCGCCGATGAAGGCGCGGGCCGGCCAGAGCGAGCCGTCGCTGCGGATAAAGTCCACGTCGATGCCGGCCGCCGCCACCGCCTCGTTTGCGAGCGCGGTCATCAGGGTGGATCGACTCTCGTCTGTCACCACTTCGGCCAACGGCACCCCGCCGGTGCCCCAGTCCGCCAGATGGTAACCCAGCCAATGGGCCAGCATGCCGTTGGGAAGCCGGGCCTCTTCCGTGGAAATCAGCATCAGGCCGACCGGTGCGACCTCCCAGAGAGCGGCGAGATCAGAGAGCGCGTCCGCTTCCACAAGACCGGCGGCGGGGCGCGGCGCCGGGCGCCGCTCCGTTGGAGCGCGGGCCGGCCGCAGCGCCTGGTTTTCACTCAGGCTGAGCAGCCAGAGCACGCGCCGCCCCCCGTCCAGCGGGTGGACGGCGACGATAAGCCGGCGACCATCGGCATCGGTGTCGAACGGGAACGACTGGACGGCGTGATTGCCCTCGGCAATGGCCTGCATCAGAACGCCGAGGGGCGCCTGGCCATTGGGAATCCGGCCGAGGAAACGGTCCGGCAACGGTGCCTGCCCTTCCCGGCTGAGGCTGAGACGTAGATAGGCTGCGTTGGCCTCCGCGATCTCCTCGCCATTCTGCACGATGATGGCGGCATCCGAGGTGGCGGTGAACAGGGTCCGCGACAGGTCATCCGCGCGCCGGTCCCCACCCCGAAGCAGACGCAACAGACCCAGAAGCAGCGCGAACACGCCAAGTGCCGCGAGCGCCACGAGAAACGCGATTCCCGCGCCACCCTCGCCCCCCAGAAAGCCGCCCACGATGCCGCCCAGAAAGGCGAGCGCGGCGATCCACAAGCGCCGGACATCCGGTGCGGACGCCCGCAAGGAGCGTTCTGCCGTCTCCGCGCGCTTGGCGCGATCCCCACTGGCCATCAGCAGTCCCTAACCTCGTTTCGCCGGTGCGGCACCGTCATGCCTAGCTGGCGATTCCTGAAAATTAACGCAAAGTTGCGGCATTGATTGATTTGTGACCGAGATGGTCAAGAATTTCTTCGCGCGCGCTGACGCGCGCCACGTGAAAATGCTGCCTTGCCGTCCGGACTGGATTTTACCACGGCGCGCGGGTACCTCGGGCGGCAAAGAGGAGACGTGATGTTGCAGGATCTGCTCGGAACGCAACTCGACCTGCCGGTTCGGGTGGCCATCGCGGCCATCGTGATCGCGGTATTGCTCGGGTTGACCGTTCTCATCGTGCGGCGGCGTTCTGGTTCGACGGGACGAAACCGAGCATCTGCTTCTGGTGGGCGGCCCTTCGGATCTGGTGGTCGAACCCGGCATCCAGCGCGCCGGCCGCGAGACGGCCGCCGTAAAGGATACCGGCCGCGAAACCACTTCCCTCCGCGAGCCAACGCAGCGCGATGCCTTGCCCCGGCGTCCCGCGGCGCCCGTGCTTTCCGCACCGCCCGCCGATGCCGCCCCCGGACGCCTTGCCTCCCCGGCCCGCGCCGAGCTGCTCGCCCGCCCGGACCCGTTCGCGCCATCCGTACCCTCCCCTGAAACTGCCGAGCCCGTGGAGCCCGCCGCGAAGCTGCCGCGTGCCAACGCCCCGGTTGCCGCAGACGGAGACTCGGAACAGGAAACACCGGAGGCCAAGGCGGAAGCGCCCGCCGCCCCTGTTGAGGGGCGCCGTCCGTTCTCCTTCCGCCGCCCCGTTGCCGCAGAGGTCGAGCCCGCGTCCGCGCCACCCGCAGCGCCTGCCCCCCGGCCCTTTACCCGCCCGGCCGCAAGTGACCGAGGCACCCGGCCCTCAACCTTCACCAGCCTGCGTCCACCCACGGCCCTCAAGTCCGCCGCCGCTCTCGGTGCCGGGGCCACCATCGCCGGGACAGCCGGGACGGACACGGGCGAGGTCACCCCAAAAGATGCGGCCGAGCCGCGCCTTCGCTCACCGGACGTGACGGC
>NCCY01000202.1 GCA_002279855.1 Rhizobiales bacterium 12-68-15 | reverse complement strand
GGTGGTATCGAACAGGATCCGCCGCTCGGCGTCCCGGTCCGGATAATCCACGTCGATTTCCATCAGGAAGCGGTCGAGCTGCGCCTCGGGCAGGGGATATGTGCCCTCCTGCTCCAGCGGGTTCTGGGTGGCGAGCACATGGAAGGGCTTGGGCAGGTCATGCCGCTCGCCAGCGACGGTGACGTGATATTCCTGCATGGCCTGCAGCAGGGCGGACTGAGTGCGCGGGCTGGCGCGGTTGATCTCGTCGGCCATCAGGAGCTGGGCGAAGATGGGCCCCCGGATGAAGCGGAAGGCGCGCCGTCCCTCGGCGCTTTCCTCCAGCACTTCGGCACCGAGAATGTCGGAGGGCATGAGGTCGGGCGTGAACTGCACGCGGCGGGCATCGAGGCCGAGCACGGTGCCCAGTGTTTCGACAAGCTTGGTCTTCGCCAGTCCCGGAACACCCACGAGCAGCGCATGACCGCCGGCAAGAATGGTGATGAGCGCGCGATCGACGACCGCGTCCTGGCCGAAGATGACCTTTCCCACGGCCGCGCGGGCCGCACCGATGCTGGCTGCCGCTGCTTCCGCGTTGCGCACGATCATCTGGTCCAGGTCGAAGGTCTCGGTTTGCGCCGACATGCACACATCTCCCGCTGGATCAGGCTTCCGCGACCATGGTGACGCCGAAAGGCGGCAGGATCACGCCCGCTTCTCACCATGCAAGAAACGCAGCATGACAGCGGAACGGTCAGCTTACGCTATGTTGCCGCCACGTCGAAAGCTCAGAGGGCGCCCGTATGGCGCCCTCTGCTCAACTCCTTGCGAGGTGATGCCATGCCCGATACCCGAACGACCGATGCCCTGGCGGGGCGGCTTGGCAACCTGATGGAAGCCGTCAAGGCCGCCGGCGGGCGGGGGCCTGCCCCCGTGGAGGCGTGGAATCCGCCTGATTGCGGCGACATCGACATGCGGATCGCAGCTGACGGCACCTGGTTTCATGCCGGCACACCCATCGGCCGGCCGGCGCTGGTGCGCCTGTTCGCGTCGGTCCTCACCCGAGAGGGCGAGCGCTATGTGCTGAAGACGCCGGGGGAAAAGGTCGGCATTCGTGTGGATGACGCGCCGTTTCTCGCGGTCGAGATGGCGCGCGAAGAGGGGCCAGACGGGCCGGTCCTCGTCTTCCGCACCAATCTCGACGATCTGGTGCGCTGCGGGGAGGGGCACGGCCTGCGCTTCGTGGCCGGCGGGGAGCCGGGCGTTTTCATTCCCTATGTCCATGTGCGGCGCGGTCTTGACGCGCGGCTGACCCGTGCCCTGTTCCTCGATCTCGTGGAGGAGGGGGAGGTGCGGGACGTCTCCGGCATCCCCATGTTCGGTATCGCCTCCGGCGGGTGCTTCTATGCCATCATGCCGGCCGGCGAACTGGACGCGGTGACCCGGTGAGGCCGCGCCGCTGCTCACAGCCGGCAAGGTCGAAACCATTCGCCGAGGCCGTTCGGTCCGGCGCGGAGGACAGATGAACAAGACCATGGCCCTTGCCCCGCTGGAGGATTTTCTGGCCCGTGCGCGGGCGCGCCTGCTCACTGCGCCGCCCACGACTTTCTCGCGCGTGAAAGTGGCGGATCTCAATGGCGACCATGCGCTGGCGCCCGATCCCGCCGCCGATGCCTTCGAGCGCGAACCGCGCCACGCCGCCGTTCTGGTGCCGGTGGTGGCGCGGCCCGAACCGACCGTCCTGTTGACTCTTCGCGCCACCACCCTCTCCAACCATGCCGGGCAGATTTCCTTTCCCGGCGGTCGCCTCGATCCGGAAGACAAGGACGAGGTCGCCGCCGCCCTGCGGGAGGCGTGGGAGGAGGTGGGGCTCGGCCCCCAATATGTGACGCCGCTTGGCTTCCTCGACGGCTATCTCGCCCGCAGCGGTTTCTGGATCACGCCCGTGGTCGCCTCGGTGGCTCCGGACCACACGCTCGCCATCAATCCCGCCGAGGTGCAGGAGGTGTTCGAGGTGCCGCTCGCCTTTCTCATGGCGCCGGAGAATCACCAGCGCCATACGGCCGAGCGCAACGGCGTGCTCCGCCGCTTCTATGCTATGCCCTACGAGGGGCGCTTCATCTGGGGCGCGACGGCGGGCATGCTGCGCAACATGTATGAGAGGATGTACGCGCGATGATCCGCACCCTGCTGATCGAAGGTGCGCTCTTTCTCACGCCCTTCATTCTCTATGGCCTCATCCTGCTGGTGACACGCCGCTCGGCCGCCTTTTCCGAATGGTCGCTGCGCGGAGTGGCCGTCTGTGCGGTGGCCGCGCTCGTGCTCATGCTCGCCGGGCTGCTCCTGTTCGAACGGGAGGCCGGTGCGCCTCCCGGAAGCCGCTATATTCCTGCGGAGGTCAGGGACGGCGTGTTCCAGCCCGGACGGTATGAATGAGGGACATCGCGTCCGCGCCGTTTCTTGCCGAAGCGCCCCTGCGGCGCGTGCTGGATGTGCTGAACGGCGCGGGCGAGGAAACCCGCATCGTCGGCGGGGCCGTGCGCAACGCGCTGATGGGCCTGCCGGTCGCGGACGTGGATCTCGCCACCACCGCCCTCCCGCAGGAAACCGCGCGCCGGGCCGAGGCGGCGGGCCTGAAGGCGGTGCCCACCGGCATCGCCCACGGCACGGTGACCGTGGTGTGTGCGGGAACCCCCTTCGAAGTCACCACCCTTCGGGAAGACGTGGAGACGGACGGCCGCCACGCCACCGTCCGCTTCGGCCGCGACTGGGCCCGTGACGCGCAGCGGCGGGACTTCACCATGAACGCCCTGTTCGCCACGAAAAACGGCGAGGTCATCGATCTGGTGGCGGGCCTCGACGATCTCGCGGCGCGTCGGGTGCGCTTCATCGGCGTGCCCGAGCAGCGGATCCGCGAGGATTATCTGCGCATCCTGCGCCTGTTCCGCTTCCATGCGGGCTATGGCGCCGGCCCGCTCGACCCCGCCGCCCTGTCCGCCGCCATACGTTGCCGCGCGGGGCTGCGAAACCTGTCGCGCGAGCGGGTGGGGGCGGAAATGCTCAAGCTGCTTGCGGCAACCCGCGCGCCTGAGACCGTGCGGCTGATGGGGGACACGGGCCTCCTCGCCATGGTTATGGGCGGGCTCGGCCATTTCGAGGCGCTCGATCGGCTGGCCGGGCTGGAGACAGCCCTTGACCGCACGCCGGATGCGATCCTGCGCCTGGGCGTGCTCGCAGTGCGGATCGTGGAGGATGCGGACCGCCTGCTGGAGCGGCTACGCCTGTCAAAGGCCGCCCACCGGCGGCTCACAGGCCTTGCGGAGGCAAGTCCCCGCCTGCTGGACGAGACGGCCACGCCTGCGGCGCTCTATGCATTCGGGGCGCCCGGCTTTGTTGACCGCCTGCTGTACATGGCGGCCCTGTCTCCCGCGCACGGGGCGGACATGGCGGTCCTTCGCCGGCAGGTCGCAGCCGCCGCGCAATGGGTTTCCCCCGCATTCCCGATCCGGGCGGAAACTTTCATTGCGCGCGGCATCCCGCCGGGACCACATCTCGGCGCCGCGCTCGCCCATGCCAGAGCGGCATGGGTTGGCGCTGGATTTCCCGAAGATGCCGACAGCATCGACACCATCGTGGACGATGCCCTTGTGAACGCGGCCCGCCTCACGAGACCATGACCGCCGGAAGGCGCGTCCCGTTCTCGCGGGCGCGGGCGGGGTGAACGCGCTGCGTTCAGTTCTTTTCGCGGTCCGCGTCGCCGGCCTCTTCCTCGTCCTCGTCTTCGTCGTCTTCCACGTCGAAGTCCTCGAACTCCACCTCATCCAGCGTGCTGGCGGGGAGGGTGTGAGAGCGGAACTGACCCACCTCTTCGGCGTACCACACCACGTCCACCGACGATTCCTCGACCGCGACCACGGTGAGGACCGGGCTTCCCGACTTCAACTGAACGATGTCACCGGTCTTGAACGCCATGCTCGCCTCCTCAGCAGATTGAGCAGGCTTATCCACGCTCGGTGACAGGACGATCACAGACGAGACTGGAATCCCCCAAGGACGACGAGGAGATGCCGCCCGACCTCCCGCCGGTATGGGTGAAGGGGGGTTAAGGTGTGGAATTGGTTGCGCTGATCCGGAATTCCCGCAGCAAAACGAGCGGATCGGCGGCGATCGCGTCCATCAGCTTGAGCCCTGAGAACGGGACCAGCCGGAGCGTGAGCGTGCCGGGCTTCTCCGTAAAGCGCGCAAGCGCTTCGGCGACCGCCGGGGCCTCGGGATAGAGCGGCGCCAGCTCCGCCCCTGCCTTGCGCAGGGTGTCGGTGAATTCGGTGCGCACGGCATCGGGCGTGGTGCCGGCCCCTGCCGCCTTCTCCTTCAGGATGATGTCGACGAACCCGAGATCGGTCACCGTGAGGGTGAGCGGACCCACCGCCACCTGCTGGGCCGCAGCCAGAGCCGCGATCGGATCCTCGAACGCGCCGCTACGGAGCTCGGTGAGCGACAGGTCCAGGTCGGCCGCGAACGCCTGCTCGACCCGCATGGCGCCCGGCGCCAGCCGCAGGCTCTGCGCCGCCGGATCATATGTGATCCCCAACTGCAGGCCGATGCTCGCCTGCTTGAGGCCGGCAGCGGCCAGATAGGCGAGGGGCACCCCATCCGCCTCGCTGATGGGACCGCTCATCCCGTCGATCTTCATGGCGATGCGCGTGGGCACGAGGCCGATGAACTGGCTCCAGTCCAGCGAAAAATCCTGAATGCGAAAGGGCACGTCACTGTCGGCCACGGGTGCCGTGAGCCCCTTCATCTCCACCCCGTCTAGTGCCCGGAACAGGGTCAGTAGACCGTCGAGGCCGGGGACGGAGCCTTCGGACGCGGCGCGGGCCGAGAAGGCGAACAGCGGGAGCGGCGATAGCCCCTTCAGAGCCAGCGTGTCGATCAGGACCGGCTTGTCCCCGTCAGTTGCCGCCGAGATACGTTCGAGCGCCAGCCGCTCCAGCCGGCCCTGCTTCATCTCGGAGAGGGTGAGGCTCCCCATCTTCAGGCTGGTGCCTGAATCCATGGCGATGACGTCGGAGAGGCGGAACTGCGTGAAGCCGATGGCCTTCACGAGGTCGGATGCCGTCTCCATCAGGCGGGTCGAATCGGCATCGCCCAGCGGCTGCTGCTTCTGCCCGAGCGTGGCCAGTTCCTCGAACCTGCCGAGGACACCGAGGCTGGGGTCGATGGCGAGCCCCTTGGCCGACGCCTCGCCCACCTCCATCTGGGAGCCGTCACCGTGCACAACGGAATAGCCGGAGGCGACCACCTCGCCATAGACCGGCTGGAGCCCGGCCTTGCCGGGGGCGCGGGTGGCGGCCAGGATCGGAGCCGTGTCGATGCCCGTCGCCACGAATCGCTTGAGGCTGCCCTTGGCCGCAAGGTCGGGCTGGCCGGCGGGGGCGGTGGCCGTAAATCCCATATCCGCAAACGAGAGACGCTCGATCCGGCCCTGCGCGATCTTCTCGATCAGGATGTTGCGATAGCCGAGCGCGGTGGCGACGCCGCCGGAGGCCGGGGCCTCAATGCGCACGCTCAGTTCGGGA
>NCCY01000201.1 GCA_002279855.1 Rhizobiales bacterium 12-68-15 | reverse complement strand
GTTTCCATTCGCTGGCGCGGTGCAACTGGTCCTGCAGGGCGACGAGGCGGCGGGCCTTCTTGGTGCGATTACCGGGTGCCATTCAACCCTCTGGTGTCGAAGCCTGTGGCGATGGGGGGATGCAGCGGCGCGGTCTGGTCCGGGAAGCTGCATCCGGAGATACTTAAAACGTCTTCACCCAGGTGGCGAAGGAGTCCATGAACGCTTCGATTATCTCGGGAACGAGAAGGTAAAGCAAGAATATCCCGCCCGCGAGCACGAAGGGCGTGGAGATGAAGTAGACCGGGATCTGCGGCACCAGCTTGTTGGTGAGGCCGATGGCGAAGTTGACGATAACGCCATAGATGAAGAACGGGCTGGTGATCCGCAGCGCCATGATGAAGGTGGCGCTGAGCTGGTCCGTGAGGGAGCTGAGCATGCGGGCGGAGCCGATCCAGCGCCCCGGCGGAATCTGCCAGTAGGAATCCACAAGGCCGCGAAACAGTTGCCAGTGCAGCCCGCTGACGAAGATCAGCACGGTGGCGGTCAGCGAGATGATGGTGGCGAATTCGGGGAGCTGCTGGCCATCGTCCACCACGTCGCCCACATTGGATGAATAGCCGATGATCTGGGCTGTGGCCGAGAGCATCCCCTGGAAGGCCAGGAAGAAGATTCGCGCCAGAAGGCCGATGACGCCGCCGGCCACGAGTTCGGCCGCGATGAACACGAACAGCGCAGGGACGGTGGTCGGGAGCCCCTGTTCGCGCAATGCGGGCTCCACCACGGGCAGCAGCGCCAGCGACAGGCCCACGGCGAAGAACAGGCGCACCTGCACCGGTAGGCGCGTGCTGGACAGGCCCGGCATGATCATGATGCAGCCGCCGATGCGGCAGAAGACCAGCATGGCGTAGAGAACCCAGCTTTGCAGCTCGGCATTCACGAAATGGTGCCCAGGGACTTGATCTGTGCCCCGCGCGCGATCTCCACATGGGACAGCACGGGAAGCGAGGGGAACATGCGCTCGATGATCATGCGCACATAGGGCCGGGCATCGGGCGCGGTGACGAGAACGAAGGCGCCGCCCAGCTTCATCCGGTCGCGCACGGCGGCCGAGGCCTCGGTGCCGAACTGCTCCACGAGGCGCGGGTCGATGTCGAACTCCACCACTTCGCCCTTGGCATCGCGCTTGAGGCTTTCGTGGAAGGTGAGGTCCCACTTCGCGCCGAGCCGCAGAACGTTCAGCGTGCCGCCCTCGGAAAGATCGCCGCAGATCTGCTGCGCCATGCGCATGCGCACATGCTCCACCACCTGTTCGGACCGGCGGGCATGAGGCACGATTTCCGCGATGGCCTCAAGGATCAGATGCAGGTTGCGCACGGAAACGCGCTCGGCCAGCAGCAGCTTCAGCACCGCCTGAAGGCCGGAATAGGAAATCTGCGAGGGGCAGATGTCCTCGATGAGGCGCTTGTATTCCGGGTCCAGCCGCTCCAGCAGGGCGCGCATGTCCTTGTAGGATAGCAACTGCGCGAGGTTGTTGCTGATGACCTCGCTGAGATGGGTCAGCATGACCGAGAGCGGATCGACCGCGTGGAAGCCCTCGCGCTTCACTTCGGTCGCATAGGCTTCCGAGATCCACACCGCCTTGAGGCCAAAGGCCGGCTCGCGCACCTCGTCGCAGGGCACGTCGGGCTTCGGCCCGTCGCCCACCACCACCAGAAGCTCGCCGAGGCGCATGTCCTGGGTGGCGACAGCGGTGCCGTGGATCTTGATCTGGTAGCTCTTGCCGCCCACCGAAAGATCCTCGCCGAACTTCACCTCCGGCACCACGAAGCCGTAGCGCTGGGCGAACTTGCGACGGATCTTGCTGATGCGCAGGCTGAGGTCCTGCGGCGAGCGCAGCACGGACTGGGACAGCTGCTTGCCGACCGCCAGTTCCACCTCGTAGGTGCGCAGGGATTCCTTGACCGATTCCCGCGCTTCCTGGGCCTGCTTGTCCTGGCGCTCGCGCTCCACGGCGGCTTCCGCCGCCTTCTTGCGGGCAAGCTGGCGGGGGATGGCATAGCCGACGAAGGCCATGACTCCGCCGAGGAAGGCGAAAGGGATGAACGGCAGGCCCGGCACGATCGCAAGGCCGCCCATGAGGCCGGCGGCGACGAACAGGGCGCGGGGATAGGCGCCGAGCTGGCTCAGCACCGCCTTGTCGGCGGAGCCGCGCGTGCCGCCCTTGGACACCAGAAGGCCCGCTGCCAGCGAGACGATCAGGGCCGGAATCTGGGAGACGAGGCCGTCGCCAACCGAGAGGCGGGTGTAGATGTCGGCGGCATCCGCCAGCGGCATGTCATGGCGGGTCACGCCGATGATGATGCCGCCGAAGATGTTGACCGCGATGATGATGAGCGAGGCAATGGCCTCGCCGCGCACGAACTTGGACGCGCCGTCCATTGAGCCGAAGAACGCGCTTTCCTCTTCCAGTTCGGAGCGGCGGCGCTGGGCTTCCTTGTCGTTGATCAGGCCGGCATTGAGATCGGCATCGATGGCCATCTGCTTGCCGGGAATGGCATCGAGGGTGAAGCGGGCGCCCACTTCCGCGATGCGGGTGGCGCCCTTGGTGATGACGAGGAAGTTCACCGTCACCAGGATCATGAACACCACGATGCCGATGACGAAGTCGCCGCTCATCACCAGTTGCGAGAAGCCGTGGATGATATGGCCCGCCGCCGTCACCCCGTCGCCGCCATGGGCGAGGATGAGGCGCGTGGTGGCGATGCCGAGGGCGAGCCTGAGCAGGGTGGCGATCAGCAGAACGGTCGGAAAGGCGGAGAATTCCAGCGGCTTGCCGATCCACAGCGCCACCATGAGGATCAGGACCGACATGGCGATGGACAGCGCCAGGCCAATATCGATCAGGGGCGGGGGGATGGGCAGGAACAGGATGGCGAGGATCGCCACCACGCCGAGGGCGAAACCGATGTCGCGCCGGGAAGCAGGAGGGCCGGCCGTGGCGCCGGTCATGCTCTGGTCAGTCATCAAGCGGCCTTCGCGGGTCAGCAACGCCATACATCACAGGCGTTGTGTCACGCGAAGCTTGCTTGGGGGTGGCGTGCTCCGGAGAGCTGCCCGGGCGGGCTGTGGCGCGAGCGCAGACCGGGCGCCGCTCAAAGTGCTGCACGCGCCAACACCCGGACGGCCCCGGTCCGGGACCGGGGCCGCAGGCGTCAGAAACCTGTGGTGATGCGCCCGTACACCGTTTCCGTGAAGGCCAGGATCTGGCCGCCCATGAAGGGGCCGGTAAAGGCCGCGACCACGAGCACCGCGATGATCTTCGGAATGAAGGTCAGGGTCATTTCCTGCACCTGCGTCAGGGCCTGGAGCAGGGCGATCAGCACACCAACGAGCATCGCGGCGGCCACAGCGGGACCGGCCGCCACCAGAATCGTCCAGATGGCGGACTGGACGATGTCGATGGCATCCGCCTCTGTCATGACACCGTGATGCCGCTGCCGAGGACGACCTCGGTGCCATCGGTGAGCGTCGCGACGGTGGCGTCGCTATAGAGCGTCACGGACGCCACTTCACCGGTGATGGAGCCGTCGGAATTGGACAGGGTCCGGCCGACGAGGGCTTCCGCATTCTGGAGATTGGTGGCCGAGAGCAGCGAATCCAGCTTCGCATTGGTGGAAACGCTCTGCTCCACCTGTGAGAAGGCCGCCAGCTGGGAGGTATATTCCGACGTCTCCATGGGAGAGGTCGGATCCTGGTTCTTCAGCTGCGCGATCATCAGCTGGAGGAAGGCATTATAATCAAGGGTCGAGGTGTTCGAGCTGGACGACGTGGACTGTGTGCTCGTCGTGTTGCTGCCGACAGTGCTGACGCTCATAATGTGGACTCCAAAACGGTCGTGCTGGGGGCTCGGGCACCCATCGCTCGCGGCGCGCTGCGCTCACCGGCGAGGATCGTCTCCTCGATCGGGAACAGGGACCGGATCAGGCGCAGTCCTTCGAAATAGCGGTTCCGCGAGATCAGACTTTCGATCTGGGGCAGAACGTCCAGGATCTTCGGGTTTTCAAACGTGGACGACAGATTGGCAAGCTGCTTCAGAAACAGGGTGTAGGCGGAGCCCGCATTGCGCGGGTCGAGCACCATGGTCTGCGCAGCGAAATAGAGCTGCTTCAGGGGCGTGGTGGTCTGCTCGATCTGCAGGACGTGGCTTTCCAGCAGGAAGGTCACATCGTTCAGGAGTTCGAGCGTTACCTTGCGGTCCACGCGAAGCACGGCGCCGTTGATGAAGATGCGTTCGCCGGGCTTGAGATTGATCTGCATGGTCTTCGTCATCTCAGGCCATCCCTTATCGTGCGCGTGACATCAATGATCCCGGCGAAGTTCTTCGACTTCTCCGACATGATCTGGTCCGCCTCCTTGATGACCCAGAGGCCGATCGAGATGAGGTTCGCACGAAGGGCTTCGCCCAGTTCGTTGCTGGGGTCGGCGAGGTCCTTGATGAGGAAGCCCCACAGCTTCTGGAGATACAGGACCGCCTGCGTCGCCTCGGCGGAGTTCGGCCCCTTTTCCTCGGCTGCGGTCAGGAGGTCTATGGCATGATCCAGAGCCAGGCGCTCCTGCGCCCTGCGCTCGTCGCTCGAGTCATTGACGATCTCGGCATAGGAGATTCTATACATGGCACTGAACCTCACCTTTAGACATAGTTGATGATCGACAGCTTCAGCATCTGGGATGTCAACGAGTAGGACATCTCGATCTGTGTGGTCAGCAGGTCGACCTTCGTCTTCGCTTCAGCAGGATCGACGGATTCAAGCGTCGACAGCTTCGTGTCAGTATTGTCAGAGGCTTGCGACATCATGTCGTTGACTGCCGTGATGCGAGCCTCGGCCGAACCGATCTGCGCTCCCATCTCCGTCAGCCCGGCAATCCCTTCACCAAGCAGGCTCTGGGCCTTCGAGACGATGACCTGGAGGGTCTCGTCCGCAAGGCTCGAAGTCGCGAACTCGGACACCATCGAATATGCCATCGCGATCTTGCGCATGGCTGTCTCGTTGGCGCTGATGGATGTGGTGATGGTCTCCGATGTGGAGATCATGCTGGAGCGCGTGGCATCGGACGCGCCCGACCAGTTGGCGGCCCAGTTGGCATCGTCGAACTCGCCGGCGAAGGCCCCGTCGAGGAAGTCCGTCATCTGGTCGGCGGTGATGCTGCTGGCGGAGGCGTCGTCCGGCCCCATGCCGAATTCCGCCGTGAAGGCGGTGTTGAGGGCGGTCTGTGCGCCGTCCTCGAAATTGCTCATGGGAGCGGTGCCGCTCTTGGTGCCGCCGAACAGGAAGCGCCGCCCGTCCGACACGTTCAGCGTCGAGATCATGCTGTCCAGCTTCATGCCGGCATCGTTCGACAGCGTGGAGGTGGAGGCGCTCGTATTGTCGAGACTGATGAGGCTGTCCAGCATGGACTGCGCATTGGTGCGCAGGTCGTCGAGGCCGTGCGATGCTCGTATTGTTGTCGATCATCGACTGAAGGTTGGCCTTCTGGTTCCGCAGCGTGGCGCTGGCATCCGACCGCACGCCGAGATCCAGCGAGACATCGGCGCGCATGCCCGTGGACAGTTCCTCGGTGCTCTTGGCCAGCTCCGCCTGCAGCTTCGCGAGCGAGCTGCGGGGCGTGCTGTTAAGCGTGAGGGTGGAGATATAGTTGGATTTCATATCCTCACCCCACGGCCTGGAAGAGCGCTGCGTAGAGTTCGTTGATGACGCCGATCAGCTTGGAGGAGGCCTGGTAGGTCTTCTCCAGTTCCAGCTGTCGGGCATATTCGTCGTCCAGATTGATCCCGGTCGCATTGGACAGAGCGGTGGACGCATAGGTCAGCAGGGCGGATTCGCTGGTGGTCTTCGTGGAGGCCGCCTGCCGCTCCCCGGAGAGCCAGCTCACCGATGCGGAGGCATAGTCCGCCAGCGTGCCATTGGTCTCGATCTGCCCCGACGCGGAGAAGGTCCGCGTTTCGGACAGGCTCTCCGTGAGGGTGCCCAGCCAGTCGGCATAGCTCTCGGCGCCGTCGGCATTGCGCACATAGTCCGTGCCGTTGATGCCGCCATCGCGGATCAGCGTGGCGGAGCCACCCTGTGTGGCATCCACCGCCGCGTTCACGGCAAGCCGTCCCGCCACGCCCGCATCTGCGGTGTCGGTGGCGGTGAACAGGCCCTGCATGTCAGGGGCCGTGCCGGTGGGATCGGTCTCGGTGAAGGTGTCGATCAGGCCGCGGGCGATCTCGTCGATCTGGTTCTGGTAGGTGAGGGCGGTCTCGTCGCGCAGTTCGGTGAGGCCGGCGATGCGGCCGGACTTCAGCGTCATGGTGGCATCGGGACCGCTCACCGCGACGCCGTCCACATAGACCGATCCGCCCACCGTGTCCGCGCCATAGGCGTTGGTCGGCTGGAACGAGACGGTCCGGGCGGTGGTCTCGAACAGGGTGGCGCCGCTGTCCGTATAGATCACCATGTCGTTGCCGGTGCGGGTAACCGTCGAGATGCCCATTTCCTCGGAAAGCTGGGTGAGGACGGCATCGCGCTGGTCGAGCGCATCGGTGGTGTCGGTGCCCTGCGCCGTGGCCTTGATCACCGCCGAGTTCGCGATTGCGAACTGCTTCAGCAGGTTGTTCACGGTCGCGACCGAGTCCGAAATGCTGGCGTCGGCGTCCTTGCGCACGCTCTTGACGGCATCGGAGGCCGTGTTCAGCGAGGTGGTCAGGTTCTTTGCAGCGCTGACCAGCGCCGTGCCGAGAGACGTCTCTTCCGGGCTGTTGCGGTAGTCGGACAGCGCATTGTTGAAGGCGCCGAGGGTGGCGGAAGGGGTGTTCTCGCTGGTGGGGTCGCCCACCAGCTGTTCGAGCTGGTCGAGCCCCGTCTGCTTGGCTTCTGCCTTGGCGGTGTTCGATGTGGCGGAGACCATGCGCGAATACAGCGCGTTGTCGTGCGCCCGCGAGACCTGCACCACATAGGCTCCTCCGGAGCCCAAAGTGGTGGTCATCGCGATCTTGCGCGACGCATTCGGATCGCTGGCCGACGCGATGTTGCGCGTCGAGGCGTCGATCTGCGTGGCGGTCGCCGAGATGGACGACCGTGCCGCGTTGAAGGCAAGTGACAGGCTCATGATCGGCCCTCAATTCCTTCCAGTGAAGGGAAGTCCACGGTCACCGCTTCAGGTTCATCAGCACGTCGAGCAGTTCAGATCCGGTCTGCACCACCTTGGAATTGGCCGTGTAGTCGCGCTGGGCGACGATCATTTCGGTCAGTTCCGTCGCCATATCCACGGTGGAGGATTCCAGTGAGTTGGAGGCGATGGAGCCGGCCCCGCCCTCGTTGGCGGAGCGCATCTGGATGTCGCCCGATTCCGTTGTCGGCAGGAAGACGTTGCCGGCGCGCGGCTGGAGATTGTCGGGGCTCGATACGGTCGCGAGCGGGATCTGGAACAGCGGGATCTTCTGACCGGAATCGTCCACCGCATAGACGATGCCATCCTTGCTGATGGCCACATTGTCCACGAGGCTGGCGGCGTTGCCGTTCACCTCGGCGGTGACCACTTCATAGTCGCCGTTGAGGTTGGTCATGTTGCTGATGTCGAGCGACAGCGTGGCGCCGCCGGGAATGTCGATGGCGAGCGTCGTGCTGGCGAGGTCGATGTCGCCGTTCCCGTCGAAGGTGAGGGCCTGGGTGGTCAGCACGTCGCCGCTGCTGTCCTCGGTGACGGTCATCGTCCAGCTTTCAGCCACGGAATCGTAGCTGAAATTGAGGTTCAGGGTGACCGCGTTGCCGAGATTGTCGTAGGTGGTGATGGAGGACTTCTGGTCGTCGATGGTCTCGCCTGACGCCACCAGCGGCAGGTTCGCGGCGAACGTGCCATCGGTCGTGGGATTGGCCGTGAATTTGGACTGGCCGAGATTGATCGGAACGAGGCCTTCGGTGCTGTTCAGCACGGGGGTCGTGCCCGCCGCGATGTCGTAGCCCATCAGCGTGAAGCCGGCGCTGTTGACGAGATTGCCGGTGGAGGCGTCCACCGTGAAAGAGCCGGCGCGGGTCAGAAAGGTCTGCCCCGAGTCATCCTCGACCACGAAGAAGCCTTCGCCGTCGATCATCAGGTCGGTCACGGACGTGGTGGCGCTGGTCGCGCCCTGCTTGGAGATGGCGTAGCGGATATCCGTGTTCACGGCGCCGGAATTGTACTCGCCATTGCTGCTGGCCAGGAGCAGGGAGGAAAATTCCGTCGTGGCACGCTTGTAACCCGTCGTGCCGGCGTTGCTGATATTGTCCGCAATGGTTCCAAGCTTATTGGATTGCGCGTTCATGCCGGAAACCCCGGTGCGCAGCATGCCGTAAAGACTCATGGAAAATGCTCCTGAGTGACGGTTTTGTCCGTGACCTTGGCCCTATGAAACGCCAATTAGCTTGTGTGAAACTGGCGGTGGCCGGTTTGGCCTCCGTCAGCCCTGCATCGCCCGCGCGAGTTCCGCGAAGGCGTCCTTGCTGGGCGGTGCGTCGGTGGTCTGGCGCAGCGCCTCGTAGATGCGGGGCGTCATGGTGACGGCCCGGTCCAGATCGGGGTCGGCGCCGGGGTGGTAGCCCCCCATCTGCCGCAGGTCGCGGGTGTCCTCGAACTTCGCGATCAGCGCCCGCAGCCGCCGGATCAGCTCGCGCTGTTCCGGCGCCCATGCGAGGTC
>NCCY01000200.1 GCA_002279855.1 Rhizobiales bacterium 12-68-15 | reverse complement strand
GGGATGGTCGGCGGCCGGGTCGATCACCGCCGCGTGGAGCCCCGCGCAGAGCACGAGATTGATGCCGCCCAGCACCATCAGCGCGCCGCGCCAGCCCTCGATGTCGATCAGCATCTGGACCAGCGGGATAAACACGGTGGAGGCAAAGCCGCCCCAGAGCGTCAACGCCGTGATGCCGGCGCGCGCGCCGGTCGCGCCGCTGCGCCGGGCCACCACCGCGAAGGCGGGCTCATAAAGGGTGGCCGCCTGAAGGATGCCGATGCCGGCGACGCAGGCGGTGAAGGCGAGGCGCCCCTCCACCTGCGACCACGCCAGAAGCAGCAGCCCCGCCAGCGCCGAGCCCGCCGCCATGACAAGCCGGCCATAGCCCCGGTCGATGGCAATCCCCACCGGATAGCTCGCGAGCCCCGCCAGGATGAGGCCGAGGGTGGCCGCGCCGTAGAGGTCGGGCTTCGACCAGCCGAGATCGCGCCCCATCGCCTCCGCGACCAGCGGGAAGGCATAATAGAGCGACCCCCAGGAGCAGATCTGGCCGATGCCGAGCCCGGTGATGAACAGGCTGCGCCCGCTGAGCGGCCGGAAGGCGGGCGCCTCCACCGTCCCGCTCATGGCGCGCAACCCGTCATGGCACGCGGCCCTGCGGCGGCGCGCGCCGCGAAGATCGGCCGGCCCGGCGGCGGAGCAAGACACGAAACCGGCGCCGCCCCCGCCTGCCGCCCCGGTGCCCGCCCGCCAGACGCCCCCCCGCCGCGCCAGCGGACCGGCGCGCGTGACAGGAGGACGAGCGAGGGCAGGACGCGCGAGGGCAGGACGCGCGAGGGCAGGACGCGCGACAGGAGGACGAGCGAGGGGAGGGCGGGGGAGGGCAGGGGGCTGCTCCCTCTTTCCGGGCCATCGAACCGGGCGGGCCCGCCGCCGCCCTCAGACATCGGTTACATCGCCCGGCGCCTTGGGCGAGGCGGTACAGAGGGCATCGGCGCAGCACTCGTCCGCAAGGAAGCCGATGAGGGCATTCATGGCGGGATAATGCGCCCGGCAGATCAGCGTGGTGGCGTGGCGCTCCTGCGTCACCAGCCCGGTCTCCACCAGCCGGCGCAGATGATGGGACAAGGTGGAGCCGGGTATTCCCTGCCGCTCCTGAATCCGCCCCACGCTCAGCCCCGCCTCCCCCGCCCGCACCAGCATCCGGTAAAGCGCCAGCCGCGTGGCATTGCCCAGCGCCTCCATCTGCCGCGATGCTCCCCGGATACGGCCTCACGCCACGCGGCGGAACATGAAGCTGCGGCCGTCGCGGCTGCTGGCGAAGCCCATGCGGGCGAGGGAGGCGAGGGTCGCCTGCACCTGCGGCTCGGCGCGCTTGCCCTGCCGGAAGCCGGAAGCGATGGATGCGGCATCCACCGGCCCGGCGGCGTTGGCCAGCGCCGCCATGACGGCGGCGGTGCGCTCCACCTCGCCGGCGGGGAATTGCGGCTTCTGCTCCCTGGCGGCCTCCACCACCAGCGCCATGCTGTCCTGCGCCGCGACGGGCTGAACGGGGGCGACGAGGCCGGCGCGGGCCTTCTGATAGTCCGGCCGCAGCCAGCGGATCAGGCCCCGTGCCTCCTCCCGGGCGCGCTCCTTGTTGAGCGCCACGAGGCGGGTGATGATCTCCTCGTCGGTCAGGTCGCGCGGCCAGCCATAGGCATCGAAGACCAGGGCGTCGAGCCGCTCGTGCAGTTCCTTCAGGATCAGCACCAGCCCCTCGTCGCGGATGCGTGTGTCCTCCGCCTCCAGCGGCGCGCCGGCCTTCAGCTTTTCCAGCACATTGTACATCTGGGTCAGTGTCAGGCGCGGATGCTCCGCCTGCCGCGCCTTGCGGAAGGCGTCCAGCTCTTCGGCAACGGCGCGGATGTCGGCTTTCAGCGGCTCGGTAGCGTCCGGGAAGGGGAAGGGGTCGAACGAGCGCGTCTTGATATATCGAGAGTCGTTACCTACCCCCAACCAACTACAAGTTCGCAATGTCCAGAACGCATGAATACACGAAGAAAGGACTCCAAGAAAATAAGCGTCATCCAATCCAAAAACCATCAGCGTTTGGTCAGGCATTAATTTGGCATCAAAAAACGCAAAAACTCTGTGTTTTGCTGTCTGAACGGTTACAATAAAGCGGCTCAATTTAGAAACGAATGCTCGTAACTCTTGCCGTGGCTTACAGAAAAGCCACCACTTTTCTGCGTATTCCTGTGCATCCCGTGTTTGAGAACGTTCAGCCGCGACTTCCCGTTCGCCTTTGACTGTTCGAACGAGATGTTGATACGCCTCGGGAAATAGCTGCCGTAACTGCTCACTGGAAAGCCCGAAGAAATCGAGGGCATAACAATCACGCGGCTGAGCCATCAAGTCGCGACCGTTCCGGTATTGAACAATGTGCCTCTCTGCTCCCGCGCGGTGGCCGAGCCCTACCAGTGACGCATGTTCACCGCTAACGATGAATCCTGCACCCAACGGCTTCATCCCATTGGAGCAGATGAAGTCGTTAGCTCGAAGCGGCGGCGCCCCTGTCACATCGCCGCCAATCGTCAAATCAGAATTGATGGTACCAATGCGGTCTCTGAGGTCGACGATCGGCGATTCGCTGCTAAGCCCCTCTTCCCGCACCACTTCCCGCAGCACGCCCTCGTGCTTGCCCGCCGCCGCGACCGTCATGGCGATGCGCACCGCCGCCGCGTCGCGTGTCACCTTGGTCCACGGGTGGTCCGGTATCGCCATCAGCAGGGAGACGGGCTTCTTCGCCTTCATGCGCGCGGCCATGACGCGGCGGGAGAAGTCCTGCGTGATGGAATTGGTGGTGACGAAGCCGAAGCGCCGCAGGCGGGTGCCCCGCCGGGTCAGCAGGTCCGCCGCGCGGTCCCACCAGTACATGACGAAATCCGCGCTCTCGTTCATGTGCGGATGCGCCGCCCAGAGCGCCTTGGCATAGCCATCGCCCAGCCGGCCGCGAATGTCCTTGCCGCCGATGAAGGGCGGGTTGCCGACGATGTATTCGGCTTCCGGCCATGGCGGCAGGCGCGGGTTGCGGAAGGTGAGCACGGGCACGCGCCGCCCGTCCGCATCCGTCTGCACCACCGGCGCGCCCGTCGCGTCCAGCGCCGGCTCGGCACCGTCATGCATCAGCACCGCATCCATCGCCTTGATGGTGCGGAAATCCCGCAGGATGGGCTCGGTGGGCTGTCCGCCCTGGGTGCGGAAGAACCATTGCAGGAAGCCGAGCCACACCACCAGTTCGGCAATGGCGGCGGCATGCGGGTTCAGTTCCAGCCCCAGAAACTGGTGCGGGTCGATGGTGTGGCGGTCGAGGCCGAGCGCTTCCTGCCCGCCAAGGTCCGCCACCGCCTCCAGCACCTCGCCTTCCAGCCGCTTCATCAGCTCCAGCGCCACATAAAGGAAGTTGCCCGTGCCGCAGGCAGGGTCCAGCACCCGCACCCCGCACAGCCGGGCGTGGAATTTCGACACCTCATCCAGCGCGCCGCGCGGATTGCCACCCGCCCCCAGGCGTTCGGCGGTGGCGCGCACATGGTCCCATTCCTCGCGCAGGGGCTCGATCAGCGTGGCGATGACCAGCCGCTCCACATAGGCGCGCGGGGTATAGTGCGCGCCGAGCTTGCGCCGCTCCACCGGGTCCAGCGCCTGCTCCAGCAACGTGCCGAAGATGGCCGGCTCCACCTCGCGCCAGTTCGCCCGCGCCGCCTCGTACAGTTCGCCGATCTCCTCGCGCGGCAGCGGCAGAACGGTGCGGTCCTTGAACAGATAGCCGTTGAAGCGCTTCACCCTGGCTTCGATGGCATAGGCGAACGTGCCCGTGTCCATCGCCTCCCAGAGCTGCCCCACCAGCGCGGGGAACAGATCGGGCTTGGCCCGGCAGCGCTCCAGCACGCCCCTGAAGCTCTCCTTCGGGATCAGCTCCACATCCTCCGCGAACATGGTGAAGAGGCAGCGCATGAGGAAGGCGGCGATGGCCTCCCGCTGGTAGCGCGGCGTGTTGTCCGCCCCGCGCTGCTCCTCAAGGAACTTCGACACGCGGGCAAGGCGCTCGGCAATGTCGCGCGTGACCTTGGCGGCGCGCTTGGTCGGGTCAAGGCTGTGCGGATCGGTCCAGATCAGGCGCAGCCGTTCGCGCACCTCCTCCGAGCGCAGGTCGGACAGGAAGATGCGAAACCCCTGCCGGTCCGGGAACTGGGCATAATTCTTTCCCTGCCCGGAAAAGTCGGCGTAAAGCTCGAGGCACTTGCCCACATCGCAGACGATGAGGAAGGGCGGCCAGCCTTCCGAGGCCGGCAGCGCCTTGGCATAATCCTCCGCCTGCCGGCGGGCATTCATCATCAGCACGTCCCAGCGCCGACGGCCCTGCGGCACCGGCTCCGGGGCGAACAGGCTTTGCTGCGCCGCCCCCGCCGCCTTCGGCCCCTCGCCCTGCCGGCTCTGCTTGGCCTCCAGCACGAAGCAGCCGCGCTTGTAGAGGTCGATACGGCCTTTGGCCGTGGAGCCGTCCGGCTCCCGGAACGTCACGGCCCGCTCGAACACATAGGCGTTCAGTTCGCTCGCGTGCCCGGCCGGCTCGGGCGGTGGCACGCCGATGACCGCGCACAGCTCTCCAAGGAACATCGCATAGTTCGCCCGCTCCTGGCCGCCCTCGCGGGCGCTCCAGCGAGAAATGAAATGCTCGATCAATGCCATGGGATACCCGACCCGAATGCTCAGCCAAGGTAAGCAGGTCCGTGGGATACCCGCAACGCGCTTGTGGCGAAGACCGCTGCGCCGCGTCGGGAGCGGCGGCGGATCAGAAGATCCGGCAGCGCGGCCACATGCCGGTGCGCAACGGCAAAAAGCCGGATCTTTCCGGAGCCTTGCGGCCCGGAAATCCAGCTTTTCCGCGATGTTCGGGAAGCGCCTGACCTTTGGTAAGAAGGTCAAATGGTGCCCAGGAGAGGACTCGAACCTCCACGGTGTTACCCACTGGTACCTGAAACCAGCGCGTCTACCAATTCCGCCACCTGGGCCCGCGAAGCGCCGGAGCGCGTCGGGAGGTCGTCTCTTAAGGGGGGCGCCCGTGCCTTGTCAACGGGGTTCGGAACGGGCGGCCCCGAAATCGCCCCGCGCGGCCTGCGCGGGGCAGCGGCTTGTGGATAAGCCCGGCCGGATGGCCGCCGGGCCGCGCCACCGGGCCGGCGGGGGCGCGGCCTCAGCCCTTGTTGAAGTCCGGCGCGCGCTTGGCGATGAAGGCGGCCATGCCTTCCTTCTGGTCGGCCAGCGCGAACTGGGACTGGAACACCCGGCGCTCGAAGCGGATGCCTTCGGCAAGGCTGGTCTCGAAGGCGCGGTTCACGCTTTCCTTGGTCATCATGGCCACCGGCAGCGACATGGCGGCGATCTGCGCGGCCACCTTCAGCGCTTCCTCGACGAGGTCGGCGGCAGGCACGATGCGCGAGACGAGGCCGCAGCGCTCCGCCTCGGTGGCGTCCATCATGCGGCCGGTCAGGCACATTTCCATGGCCTTGGACTTGCCGACGAAGCGCGCCAGCCGCTGGGTGCCTCCGGAGCCGGGCATGACGCCGAGGCGGATTTCCGGCTGGCCGAAGCGGGCATTGTCGGCGGCGAGGATGAAGTCGCACATCATGGCGAGTTCGCAGCCCCCGCCCAGCGCCACCCCGCCCACCGCCGCGATGATCGGCTTGCGGGTGCGCGAGAGGCGTTCCCAGGGGGTGATGAAATCGTCGAGATAGGTGTCAGGATAGGTGAAATCCTGCATTTCCTTGATGTCGGCGCCGGCGGCAAAGGCGCGCTCGGAGCCGGTGAGGACGAGGCAGCCGATGGAGCGGTCGGCCTCCAGCGCGTCCAGAGCGGCGGACAGGTCGCGCACCAGCTGCAGGCTGATGGCATTGAGCGCCTGCGGCCGGTTCAGCCGGATCAGCCCGACCCGGTCGTTGATCTCCACCTTCACCGTCTCGAATTCCATGCTCTGCCTCCCGTCGGCCTCAGGCCGCCTCGTGTTGTGGCCCGTATCTAGCAGACACGGCGGGGGCGCGCACGGGCGGGGTGCGGATGGGGCCTCCGTATCAGCGCTGGCAGGTGGGGCAGAAGAAGGTGGAGCGGGCGCTCTGCACCATGCGCTGCACCGTTCCCCGGCAGCGATAGGTGGGGCAGGGGCTGCCCTCCCGGTCATAGACGCGGAAATTGTGCTGGAAATAGCCAAGCTCCCCGTCCACCCGCCGGTGATCGCGCAGGCTGGAGCCGCCGGCGAGGATGGCGGCGCGCAGCACCTCGCGGATGGCGGTGACCAGGCGCTCCGTCCGTTCCGTGGGGCGGCCGTCCTGCGTGGCGAGGGTGCCCGCCAGCCGGCGCGGGGAGAGGCGGGCCCGGTGCAGGGCCTCGCACACATAGATGTTGCCGAGGCCCGCCACGATCTTCTGGTCCAGCAGCGCGGCCTTCAGGCTGGTGCGGCGCCCGGCGCAGGCGGAGGCGAGATAGGCGGCGTTGAAATGGTTGCCCAGCGGCTCCGGCCCGAGCGCCTTCAGCAGCGGATGGCTGTCCAGCCGGTCATAGGGCACCAGCAGGATGGCGCCGAAGCGGCGGGGATCGTTGAAGGTGACGGTAGATGCAGGATCATCACCTCGCCGCCGTCGAGATCGGCCAGCAGGTATTTTGCGCGACGGCCCACCGCTTCGATGCGGCGCCCCGCGAGGCGTTCGGCGAAATCGGTGGGCAGCGGCCAGCGCAAGTCGGGGCGGCGCGCCTCGGCGCTCTCGATCACGGCGCCCTGGAGGACGGGCATCAGACCCCGGCGGACGGTTTCCACCTCGGGCAGTTCGGGCATCTCATCCTTCTTCGGCGCGCGCCTTCAGGCCACGCGCCGCATGATTCATGTCAGGCCCTTGAGGCTAGCGGTGCCGCGCCGCGGCGCAAGCGCTATTGCTGGGGCGCTGCGGCGCCGTGGATAACCCCTGCCGCTGGGGGAGCCGGACGGGATTTCCGTTGCCGGCAAATCGCTTCGCCTATTCGGCCGCGCCGGACAAGGGCACGTCGCGGACGGCGGGGGGCGGCGCGGGCGCGGCCGCAGGCGGGGTCTCGAATTCCAGCAGTTCAAGGCGCATGCCGCGCTTGGCGATCTTGTCGGCCGAGATGAGCACCTTCGACACGTCGTCCCCCACCAGCCCGAAATGCTTGGAGAGGTCGCCCACCCGATCCCTGAGCCGGGTCACATCCTTCACCAGTTCGCCCACTTCGGCGCGGATGCGGTCCGCCTGCTGGCGCATGCGGGCATCCTTGGAGATGGCCTGCACCACCTGGATGGCGAGCATGAGCAGGGACGGCGAGACGATGACCACGCGGGCGCGGAACGCCTTCTGGATCACGTCGTCAAAGCTCTCGTGCAGTTCCGCATAGACCGATTCGGAGGGCACGAAGATGAGGGCGATGTCCTGCGTCTCCCCCGGCACCAGATAGCGCTCCGCCACGTCGC
>NCCY01000406.1 GCA_002279855.1 Rhizobiales bacterium 12-68-15 | reverse complement strand
AAGTATGCGAGAGATAGCCTTCAGGTTTCTACTGTATTGCCTCCGGAGCTTCCCTCTTGTGGTGCCGGTCGCGTCGCGGCAGGGCGACATGCTGCATTACAAAAGCGTATCTCGCGGTTGCCCGAGGCCGGCGCTATAAGGGGCACCTCTTCCGGGAGAGGTATCATGAACAAGCGTCTGCTTCTGGGTTCGGTCTTCGTCGCCGCCGCCGCTGCGCACCTTGTTGCGCCGGTCGCGCTGGCACAAACGGGCGCGGCGACGGCGCCCTCGGCCACCGCTGCACCGGCTCAGGCATCGGCGCAGCCGTCCTGGCCGCGCACCTTCAAACTGGGTGACAACCAGATCCAGTTCTACCAGCCGCAGGCGCTCTCCTGGGACGGGACGCGCCTCACCGCCCGCGCCGCCTTTGCCGTGGGGCCGGAGGGGGGCGCGCCGAACTATGGCGTCGCCACCCTCTCCGCCAATGCGGTTTCCGATGATTCGACCGGCCGCGTGCGCCTCTCCGCCGTGCAGGTGAGCAGCGTGGACCTGCCCATGGCGCCGGCGCAGGCGGCTGCCGTGCGCGGCGCGCTGACGACGGGTCTGGCCAGCGCAACGTTCGACCTTCTGGCCAGCGACGTGCGCGCCAGCATCACGGCGTCGGGCGGCACCATCACCCCGGTCCAGAACCCGGTGCCCCGGATCGTCTTCACCAATGCGCTGTCGGTGCTGGTGCCGGTGTCCGGCGATCCTGTCTGGCAGCCGGTGCCCGGCGCAGCGGGCTTCCAGCGCGCGCTGAACACGCAGGCCCTGCTGCTGCAGGACGTGGCGGGCACCTATCACCTCCAGGCCGCCGGCACCTGGTATGAGGCGACCGCGCTTTCCGGACCGTGGATCGCGACCGCCGAGGTGCCGCCGGACGTCACCGCCGCCGCCAAGGCCGCCAACGCGGTGCGGCAGGCCGATCCGCTGCTGCCGCAGGACGGCAAGCCCATCACGCCGCCGCCCGCCCTTCTGGTGTCCACCGTGCCGACCGAGCTGATCCAGACCGACGGCGCGGCCCAGCTCGTGCCGGTGGCGGGGACCAGCCTCGTGACCATGGACAATGCCGACCATGCGG
>NCCY01000405.1:1762-2870 GCA_002279855.1 Rhizobiales bacterium 12-68-15 | reverse complement strand
GGCCGGGCTCACCGCCTCCGGATGATGGCCTCGACCTGATCCTCACGCCGCAAGCGACCATCGTGCGCTGCGGCCCCCGCATTCTGCGCACCACGGACGAGGCGATCGCGGCGGGCAAGCTGCGGCTCTGGCTGCTGGACCTCGCCTATCGGGACCCCCGCCCGGCCATCCTGATCCACGGCGCGGCGCTCGCCTTGCCCGCGGGGGCGATGGTGCTGGCTGGCATCTCGGGGGCCGGAAAGAGCACGCTTTCGGCGGCGCTGGTGGCCCGGGGGTGGCGCTTCGGCACCGACGATTCGGTGGCCCTCGGCTTCGCGGAGGGGCGCGCGCGCGTCCTGCCCTGTCCGGGGGCGATCAGCCTCAAGCCGGGCAGCCTCGCCCCGCTGGCGCCGTTCCATCCCGGTCTCGCCGCGCTGCCGCTGGTCGGCGCCGGCGCCAAGCAGGGGCGCTATCTGGCCCTTCCCCCGCATCTGCATCTGTCCGGGCGGGGAGCGGAGAGCGACGTTCTCGGCTTCATCTTCCCCCGCTTCGTGGCGGGCGCGCCGACGCGCGTGGAGGCGCTCTCGCCGTCGCAGGCGCTGCTCGGGCTCATGGAAGCGGAGTTCGACATCGGCGAGGCGGCGGGCGCTCCGGAGCTCGATGCCTTCCTCGACCTCGTGGAAACCGTGCCGCGTCATGCCGTGACCTATGGCGACCTTGGGGAGATGGACGCGACGCTGCGCGCGCTTCTGGCGGATGCCGCCGCTCAGGCGCCGGCGGGGCGCTGAAGCCGCCTCAGGGCCAGCCATTGCAGCGCGAGCAGCAGATAGCCGTTCAGGCAGCGGCCGTCCTCCAGCAGGCGCAGGGCGTCCGGCACCGGCAGGGCGAAGGGATGCGTCACCTCATTCTCGCTGGCGAGGCCCGCGATGCGGGGCAGGCGCTCGGCATCCACCTCGCCGAGGAACAGGCGGCAATGCTCGTCCAGCACGCCGGGTGAGGGCATGATCTCGTGGATGAGGGAGAGCCGGCGCGGGACAAGGCCGGTCTCCTCCCGGCATTCGCGGGCGGCGGCCGTCTCCCAGTCCTCGCCGGCATCGACGCGGCCCGCCGGCAGCTCGATCATGTCGCC
>NCCY01000405.1:0-1722 GCA_002279855.1 Rhizobiales bacterium 12-68-15 | reverse complement strand
CGCTTCAGCGTGGCGCCGGCCAGATGCACCCGGTACTGCTCATAGGTGAGGAAGCCGCGCGCCGCGATCGTGGGCCCTTCGAGCCCGATCTCCGCCGGCGCGTCGGCCGGGAGCCCCGCATCATCGCTCACTGCGCGACCACGCCCGCATGGGTGGTGTCGAGATTGAAGGCGGCGGCGAACAGGGCCTTGGTATAGGCCTCGCGCGGCTGCTCAAACACCTCGCGGGCGGGGCCTTCCTCCACCACCTTGCCATGGCGCATCACGAGAATGCGGCTCGCCAGCGCGGAGACCACCCGCAGGTCGTGCGAGATGAACATGTAGGTGAGGTTGCGCTTCTTCTGGAGCGCGCGCAGCAGGTCCACGATCTGCGCCTGCACCAGCATGTCCAGCGCGCTGGTGGGCTCGTCCAGCACCACGAAGGAGGGCTCCAGCGCCATGGCGCGGGCGATGGAAATGCGCTGGCGCTGCCCGCCGGAGAATTCGTGCGGGTAGCGGAAGCGGCTCTCCGGATCGAGCCCCACATCGACGAGCGCCGCGACGACGCGCGCCTCGCGCTCGTCCTCGCTCAGATGCGGCTGGTGGATGCCCAGCCCCTCGCCCACGATGTCGGCCACGGACATGCGCGGCGAGAGCGCGCCATAGGGGTCCTGGAACACGATCTGCATGTCCCGCCGCAGCGGGCGCATGCCGGCGAATTTCAGCCCGTCGATGCGCTGGCCGAGAAAGGCGATCGGCCCCGTGCTGGAAATGAGCCGCAGCCCACCACCCCGAGGGTTTCCCCCTGATGGATGCTGACGGTGACACCGTCCACCGCCTTCACATGCCCGACCGTGCGGCGCATGAGGCCACGCTTGATGGGAAAGTGCACCTTGAGGTCATCCGCCGAGACCACAACGGGCGCATCGGGGGCCGCTGGCGCGGGATCGGGCTTCGGCTCAGCCTTCAGCAGCGCCTGCGTATAGGGATGTTGCGGCGCGCGGAACGTCGCCTCGGTCTCGCCCTGCTCGACGATCCGGCCCTTCTGCATCACGCACACCCGGTCGGCGATCTTGCGCACGATGCCGAGATCATGGGTGATGAACAGCATGGCCATGCCGAGGCGCGCCTGAAGCTGCTTGAGCAGTTTCAGGATCTGCGCCTGCACGGTCACGTCGAGGGCGGTGGTGGGCTCGTCGGCGATCAGGAGGTCGGGTTCGTTGGCGAGCGCCATGGCGATCATGACGCGCTGGCGCTGTCCGCCGGACAACTGGTGCGGATAGGCGCCGAGCCGGCTTTCCGGCTCCGGAATGCCCACCTCGTGCAGCAGTTCCACGGTGCGCGCCTTCACCGCCTTGCCGGTCAGGCCGGTGTGAAGCAGCAGCATTTCGCCGATCTGCTTCTCGATGGTGTGGAGCGGATTGAGCGAGGTCATGGGTTCCTGGAACACCATGGTCACGTCATTGCCGCGCACGGCGCGCAGGTCGCGGTCCGGCAGCGCCAGCAGGTCGCGCCCCTTGAACAGGATGCGCCCGGAAGGGTGGCTGGCCATGGGATAGGGCAGGAGCTTCAGCACCGAGAGGGCGGTGACCGATTTGCCCGATCCCGATTCCCCCACCAGCGCCACCGTCTCGCCGGGCCGGACATCGAACGAGACGCGCTCCACCGCGAGCGCGTCCGGCCCGTCCACGCGGCGGAAGGCGACGGAAAGATCCTGGACGCTGAGGAGGGGTTCAGTGGGCAT
>NCCY01000199.1 GCA_002279855.1 Rhizobiales bacterium 12-68-15 | reverse complement strand
GGCGCGATTCCGTTCCTGCTGCCTCTGATGCTGCAACTGACCTTCGGGCTCTCGCCGCTGGAATCCGGCCTGCTCACATTCGCCGCCTCGGCGGGCGCCATGGTGATGAAGGCCACCGCCGCGCCCATCCTGCGGCGCTTCGGCTTCCGGCGCGTGCTGGTGGTCAACAGCGTGATCTCGGCGGCCTTCATCGCGGCGAACGCGCTGTTCACGCCGGAGACACCGCACATCGCCATCATCCTGATCCTGCTGGTGGGGGGCTTCTTCCGGTCGCTGGAATTCACCGCGCTCAACGCCATCGCCTATGCCGATGTCAGCCAGCACGACATGAGCCGCGCCACCTCCTTCGCAAGCGTTGCGCAGCAGGTCTCCCTCTCCATGGGTGTGGCCATTGCCGGCATCATCCTGGAGACCATGCGCGACCTGCGCGGGGCGAGCGACCTCGTCCTGTCAGATTTCCAGCCCGCCTTCCTCACGGTGGCGGCGATCGCGGCGCTGTCCATCTTCAGCTTCCTGCGCCTGCCGAAAGATGCCGGCGCGGAACTGTCCGGGCGCAAGGCCGCGCGCGACAACACCCTCCCCGACCCGCGCGGGGAGATGGAAGACCACTGAAGGCTTTGATGCCGGCCCGCCCGCAGTCAGGCCGCCGGCAAAGGCTCAGCCGTGCGAGGCGTGATGGTCCGCCCATGCGAGCACGCCGGCAAAGCCGACGAACAGGGCGATGATCAGGGCAACGACGATGGCAGTGCTGACAGGCATGGCAGTTTCCTCCCTTTTGTCCGCCTGATCATCCGCCTCCGAGCGGCCTTGTCCTTGATCTGCCGCAAACCATGCACTCCGGCGCAGGCGCACCCTCTGGCGGCCGGGCGTCGCAATGCCCATGTGCAAGACAAGAGGCTGGGGGCGCCGATACGCACCCTGGACAAAGGGAGGACACCATGTCCGAGATCAGCACAGCCACCGCCGCAAAGCCCTCGCCCGCATCCGGGGCGCCCGCCATCGCAAACGCCATGCGGCATTGGCGGGCCGTCGGGTGGCTTCACAAACGCCGTTCTGCATCCGGCGGGTGCCGTCACCGGCGGCATCTCCCCGCGCCATCCGAAGAACTCCGATGGCAAGGGCGACACGCCGGACGGCATCGGCTGCTGAGGGCCGACGCCGCCCCCCACAGACAAGCTGCGCTCAGAGATAGGTGTCGTATTCGAGCGGCAGGATGGTGCGCGAGAAAGCGGCCAGCTCCTCCTCCTTCATCGCGGCATACACCCTGCGATAGTCCGCCCCGAACGTCCGCTCGATGAACGGCGAATTGGAAAACCGGGAGATGGCATCCGCCATGGAGGGGGAAAGGCGGGGCGCGTCCCGGTCATAGGCGTTCCCCGTCAACGCTTCCGGCGGCTCGATACCGGCCTCGAGGCCATCCAGCATCCCGGCGAGGATCGCGGCCAGAACGAGATGGGGATGGGCATCCGCACCCGCGATGCGATGTTCCAGCCGCATCGCCTCCGGCGGGCCGTTGGGCACGCGCACCGCGACCGAGCGGTTGTCATACCCCCAGGTGATGCCGGTGGGCGCATAGCTGCCGGGCACGAGGCGCCGATAGCCGTTGAAACCCGGCACGAACAGCAGGGTCGAGTCTGCCATGGTCGCCAGCAGTCCCCCGGCCGCATGGCGCAGCAGTCGCTCGCCCTCGCCATCCGGGCGGGCGAACACATTGGCCTTGCTGCCGTCCATCAGGCTCACATGGACATGCATGCCGCTGCCGGCGAAATCCAGCAGGGGCTTGGCCATGAAGGTGGCCCTCAGCCCATGGCGGCGGGCAACACCCTCGATCAGGCGGCGCAGCAGGATGGCGTCGTCTGCCGCGCCGAGCGCGTCGGTCTTGTGATAGAGATTGACCTCGAACTGCCCAGGTGCCGCCTCGGAAATCACGGTGTCCGTGGGCAGCCCCTGCGCCACGGCGGCGGTGCGCATGTCGTGCAGCACCGTGGCAAAGGCATCGAGGTCCGACATGGCATACATGTTCTGCCGGGCCTGCCCCTCGGTGGCAAAGACCGGCTGGGGCGGCGCGCCCGGTTCGGTCGGCCGAAGCAGGTAGAATTCCAGTTCGAACGCGCAGCAGGCCGCAAGACCACGGTCGGCGAGCCGCTCGACCACCCGCTTCAATTGCTGGCGCGGGTCCAGCATCCAGGGTGCGCCGTCCGGTTCATGCATGGTGATCAGCACCTGTGCCGCCGGACGCGGGGACCAGGGAACCGGCTTGAGCGTGCCGGGCACGGGCCAGCACAGGCCGTCCTTGTCGCCGGTCTCGATGTGGATGCCGGTGCGTTCCACCTCGCATCCCCAGACATCCAGGCCGAAAATGGACAGGGGGATGGGAACGCCGCTTTTCCAGATCTTGTGCATGGCCTCGCCGGGGATCCACTTGCCCCGCAGCACGCCTGACGTGTCGGGCAACAGAACCTCGACAATTTCAGGAATGCCGAATGCGGTGATGAAGGCCGTGGCCTCCTCGCTGCCGAAAGCGACAGCCTTGCTCTCAATCTTCTGGCTTCGTTCCGTGAGTGGCATGATACTCCAACACGCAAAAAATGGTCCCGCTATCCAAGCGCGTCCGGGGCCTGGCGACAAGCTATAGCTATGCCTCATTTTTCATCTTTTTGCTTGCGCTCTACTGGAATGTTGTTCAGTCAGGAATTCCGCGTCGCCTCCGAGGCCGGCGGCGGGAGCCGGGACGCGGAAGTTGCGGCCTCGTTCTCATTCCATACTGGAGCCATGCGCCCTTGATGGTCCTGCGTTCCCCCACTCCGGCCCGTATGGGCCTGAGCCAGCCGGCCATCCTGGTGCTCGGCTTTGCCCTGCTCATCACCATCAGCGCCTGCTCCATCTGGCTTGTGAATCTGGCGCGCACCGATGCCGCCTCCGTTTCGCATACGCTGGAAGTGGAGAACGCCCTGGCCGGCATTCAGATCTATGTCCGGCGGGCGGAGAGCGCGCAGCGCGGCTTCCTGCTCACGCGCAATCCGCAATACCTGCAGCTTTTCGATGAATCGACCGCTGCGTTGCCGAAAGAGATCAAGGACCTTCAGACCCTCTCCGCCGACAATCCCGCACAGATCGCCTCCCTCTCCGCCCTTCTGCCGAAGCTTCAGGAGAAGCTCGGGGAACTGGAGCAGACGGTGGCCCTTGGCCGGGAGGGCCGATGGGATGATGCGGTGGCGATCGTCAACACCAATCTTGGTGAAGACCTGATGCGCGCCGTCACCCTCGGCATCGAGGCCATGAAGTCCGAAGAGGACCGCCTGCTGGCCTCGCGCGCCGCCTCGGCCGCAAGCTCGGCACGCTGGCTGCTGGCGATGAACGTCTTCGGCGTCATCGCGCTCATCAGCCTTGCCACCCTGTCGGTCCATCTGTCCCAGCGCACCACGCGCGCGCTGCGGCAGGCGCACGCCGCCCTCTCCGTCATCAATGAAGACCTTGAGAAGCGGGTGGAGGAGCGCACCGCGGACCTTCAGGAAGCGAACAAGGAAATCCAGTCTTTCGCCTATATCGTCAGCCATGACCTGCGCTCGCCGCTGGTCAACATCATGGGCTTCACCAGCGAACTGGAAGAATTGCGCACGGACCTGTTCCATCGGCTGGAAGTACTGCGCCTGCGCACCGGAGATACCGACACGTCGCAGGACGAAACGCTGGCGAAGGACTTCAGCGAGGCCTTCGGCTTCATCAAGGCCTCCATCATCAAGATGGACCGGCTCATCAAGGCCATTCTCGACCTGTCGCGCCAGGGGCGTGCCGATCTCCAACCGGCGAAGGTGAACACGCGCGAGCTCGTGGAGAGCATTTCCGCAACGGTCGCGCACCAGCTTATGGAACGTGAGGCCAAGATCGAGGTGGGGCCGCTCCCTGTCATCGAAACCGACCGCATGGCCCTTGAACAGATATTCACAAACCTGATCGACAATGCTGTAAAATACTTGCGTTTGGATGTTCCGGGGCGCATTGAGATCACCGCTTCGGAGACCGCTGCATACGTGACCTTTGCCGTTTCGGACAATGGGCGCGGCATTGATGCGCGGGACAAGGGGCGTGTGTTCGAACTGTTCCGCCGATCCGGCCCGCAGGACCGCCCCGGCGAGGGCATCGGCCTTGCCCATGTGCGCACACTGGTGCGGCGCATGGGCGGCTCGGTGGTGCTGGAATCGGAATTGGGGAAAGGGACCACCTTCAAGGTCACGGTGCCGAAGAAGCTGGTGATGCGACACGAGGGGAACGAATAACCATGGTCAGTCACGTCACCATCATCATGATCGAGGATGATGAAGGCCACGCGCGCCTCATCGAGAAGAACATCCGGCGCGCCGGCGTTCTGAACGACATCATCGGCTTTCCGGACGGGACGAAGGCGGTCGAGTTCCTCTTCGGCCCCGACGGAACCGGGTCCGTCCATGCCGGCCGCGCGCTGCTGGTGCTGCTGGACCTCAACCTGCCCGACATGACAGGCGTGGATATTCTGAAGCGAATCAAGGAAAACGAGCATCTGCGCCGCTCGCCCGTGGTGGTCCTCACCACCACCGACGACAAGGTGGAGATCCAGCGCTGCTATGATCTCGGCGCCAATGTGTATGTGACCAAGCCGGTCAATTACGAGAATTTCGCCAATGCGATCCGGCAGCTCGGCCTGTTCTTCTCCGTTATCCAGGTGCCCGAAACGAAATGATGCCAATGGGTGCAGGCAGCGCCGTGCAGGCTGAGGGTGAACCGGCGCAAGCCGGCGATGCCCCGGTGGGTGTGCGCGTGCTCTACGTGGATGACGATCCCGGCCTGTGCACGCTCGTTCAGCGCAAGCTGTCCCGCCTCGGCTATGATGTGGAGATCGCCACCAACGGCGCGGACGGTATCGCCCAACTGGCAAGGGGTGGCATCCAGGCGGTCGCGCTCGACCATTTCATGCCGGGACAGGATGGGCTTGAAACCCTCGCCGCCATCCGTGCCATGGCCGATCCCCCGCCGGTGGTCTATGTGACCGGCACGCAGGAAAGCCGCATCGCCATCGCGGCGCTGAAGGCGGGCGCGGCCGATTACGTCATCAAGGAAGTGCAGAGCGACTTCATCGAGCTGCTGCGGTCCGCCTTGGATGCCGCCATCCAGAACGTGCGCATTCGCAAGGCCCATGAGGCGGCGGAGCAGGAAATCCGCGCGGCGCGCGACCGCTTCGAGGCGCTGGCTGCCGAGCGCGCCCTGATGCTGCGGGAGATGAACCACCGCGTCGGCAACTCGCTCCAGATCATCGTGTCCATGCTGCATGTGCAGGCCGGCGCCGCCCGCAATCCCGAGGTGCAGGACGCGCTCCAGGCCGCGGGGCGCCGTGTCGCCGCCGTCGCCCAGGTGCATCGCCGCCTCTACACCTCCGAGCAGATCGCCACTGTGGCGCTGGACCAGTATCTGTCAGCACTGGTGGATGACCTGCAGATCTCCGCCCGCAACGGCGAGGAGGGCGTCCGCCTGTCGGTGGAAGCGGCCCCGCTCGCCATCGATCCCGACCGCGCGGTGGCCATCGGGGTCATCGTCACGGAACTGGTGATCAACGCCTCCAAATATGCCTATCCGGACGGCGGCGGGCCGGTGCGCATCTTCCTCCGGCTCGGCGACGGTTCCGTGGAACTCTCCGTGGAGGATGACGGGGTCGGCCTGCCGGAGACAGTGGACCCCAACGCCACCGGCCTTGGCAACCGCATCGTGCGGGCCATGGCGTCCAAGCTCGGGGCGACCCTTGCCTTCGCCGACCGGTCGGCGGGCACCACGGTCCATCTCAGCTTCCCCTGGCCCGACCCGTAGCGGGCTTCGGGGGGTCAGCCGCGCTCGGTGTCGAAGCCGGCGGCCTTCCAGCCGATGATGCCGCCCATCATATGCTCCTCATAGGGAAGCCCCGCCGCCTGCGCGAGCGCGGCCGCGCGCTGGGAGCGCTGGCCGGAGCGGCACGAGAAGACGAGCCGCTTTCCCTCCGGATCAGGCAGGGCGGCGGCATCGAACACGCTCAGGGGCAGCACCTGCGCGCCCGGAATTCGCTCCTGACCGATCTCGTCGGGCTCGCGGACATCCACGAGCAGGATGGTTCCCTCCGCCATGCCCGCCTCCACATCCTGTGGCGAGAGGTGGGTGATTCGGCCCCCGAAGGGGTTGGGCTGGCTCATGGGGTCGGATCCTGTGAACATCTGCCCTCGCAATCTAGTGAGCCCGCCTGCGGCGTGCAATGCAGCGCGAAGGGCGCCCCCTGCGCCCTCGGGGAAGCCCGTGCGGGCGGCATTTTCCACCGACGGGTTCACTTTCAATCCCTGCTCATCTGCTGTTCATCTTCACCGCGATATACAATTGACCATGATTGAGCGCCCGGATGTGAGGCATCTGTCGCAAGATCAAAAGAATTGAAGATGTTCATGCGAGCATTGATGCCCATGGACGAACGATTGCAAGGCGATCGAAGGGCTATTGATCGGTTTCGTTCCCCCGCACGGTTCCGATCAGTGGAAAGGCGTCGGCGCAAGCCGACGCCTTTTTCATATCTCCACTTACATTTCGGCCCTGGCGGCAAGCTGCGTGACCTCGTATCTCCACTTACATTTCGGCCCTGGCGGCAAGCTGCGTGACCTCGGATGAGACCCGCCTTGTCACGCCACACGGCGGGACCGCACCGCACAGAACCCCGGATCGGGGGATGGCATCGGCGCATCCCGTCCCAACTCCTTCGCGCCTATGCACGGCGCAGCAGAGAAACCCCGCGCCTTCCACATCTCCTGTGGCGAGGCGGTGGAACGTGCTACCGAGATGGATCCCCTTTGCGCAGCGCACAACGGGCCTCGTATGCCGATCGCATCACTACCCGACCTTCAAACCCTGCTGAGCGGCGGAAAGCGGCGCCTGGCGCTGACCCTCGCGGCCATCGAATCGCGGCGTGGCAGCGCCGAAATGGTCGCCCTGCTGGATGCGGCCGCGCGGGCGGGCAAGGCCCATGTGCTCGGCCTCACCGGGCCACCCGGCGTTGGCAAGTCCACCCTGACCAATGCCCTTGTGCGCCGCGCGCGCGCGGAGGGG
>NCCY01000198.1 GCA_002279855.1 Rhizobiales bacterium 12-68-15 | reverse complement strand
CGCATCACGCGGTAGATGTCGAACAGCGCATCCTCGCGGGACAGGTTCTTGTCCACGGAGAGCGTGTTGCGGATATAGGCGCCGTTGTTGACGTGGTCGATGTCGAGGATCGGAATCTCGTTATAGCCGACCTCTTCGAGCAGCTTCATCAGCTTCTCGGTGATCTCGTCACCCGCCTCGGCATGGATCTCGCCGGTCTGGGCATCCACCAGATCCTCGGCGATGTACTGACTGATCATCTCCTCGTCGGAGATACGCAGGGCCTTCAGGCCCTTCTCGGCCAGCTGGCGCGCCGTGCGCACGGTCAGCTTCTTGCCGGCCTCGACCACAACCTCGCCGGTGTCGGCGTCGATCATGTCCGAGACGGCCTTGTAGCCCTTCATCCGCTTGGGATCGAACGGCATGCGCCATCCGCCCTTTGAGCGGGAATAGGGGATCTTCTCGTAGAAGGTGTCGAGGATTTCCTCGGCGCTCAGGCCCAGGGCATAGAGCAGGCTGGTGACCGGAATCTTGCGACGGCGATCGATGCGCGCATAGACGATGTCCTTGGCGTCGAACTCGATGTCGAGCCAGGACCCGCGATACGGGATGATGCGGGCGGCAAACAGGAGCTTGCCCGAAGAATGGGTCTTGCCCTTGTCGTGATCGAAGAACACGCCCGGCGAGCGGTGCATCTGCGAGACGATGACGCGCTCGGTGCCGTTGACGATGAAGGTACCATTCATCGTCATGAGCGGGATGTCGCCGGTATAGACGTCCTGCTCCTTGATGTCCTTGACGGACTTCGCACCGGTGTCGGGGTCCACATCGAACACGATGAGGCGCAGCGTCACCTTCAGCGGCGCAGCGAAGGTCATGCCGCGCTGGCGGCACTCGTCCACGTCATACTTCGGCGGTTCGAACTCGTAGCGCACGAACTCCAGCATGGCCGCACCGGAGAAGTCGGAAATGGGGAATACCGACTTGAACACGGCCTGGAGCCCGTCGTCCGCGCGCCCGCCCTTCGGCTCCTCGATCTGGAGGAACTGGTCATAAGACGCCTTCTGAACCTCGATGAGGTTCGGCATCTCGGCCACTTCCTTGATCTTTCCGAAGAATTTGCGGATCCGCTTACGACCGGTGAACGTTTGCGCCATCTCGATCCTCGTCCGTCCTGGCTCCAGGGCCCGCACCCCTCGGCAAGGGGTCTGCGCGCCGACCCGTTGGGCCAACCACCGCCTCGGCGGAAAGGTTGAGGGCGAATGCCATCCCTTTCCGCGCCGAAACGGCTCGCCGGGCAGCCCTGTCGGGCGGCCTGGAGAACCGTTCCCATGTCCTATCCCCAAAGCTCATGCCACAGGGAGGTGAACGGCCCCGGAGATCCGGGGCCGTCCAGTATTCAAAAGCTCACTTGAGCTCGACCTTGGCGCCAGCCTTCTCGAGCTGGGCCTTGAGCTTCTCGGCCTCGTCCTTGGAAACGGATTCCTTGACGGGCTTGGGAGCGCCTTCCACCAGGTCCTTGGCTTCCTTGAGGCCAAGGCCCGTGATGGCACGGACTTCCTTGATGACTTCGATCTTCTTTTCGCCAGCGGCGGCGAGAACGACCGTGAACTCGGTCTGCTCTTCGACGGCCGGAGCGGCAGCCGCGGGGGCAGCCGCAACGGCGACGGCGGCGGCGGCAGAAACGCCCCACTTCTCTTCGAGGAGCTTCGCCAGCTCGGCGGCCTCGAGAACGGTGAGGGAGGACAGCTCGTCAACGAGCTTGGTCAGGTCAGCCATGGTATGTTCCTAAGATAGGTTCGATTTTCAGGATTGCGAGATCCAACCGCCTCACGCGGCCTCGTCCTGCTTGGCATAGGCCCCGAAAACGCGGGCGAGCTTGGCCGCCGGCGCAGTCGTGAGCTGGGCGATCTTCGTGGCCGGGGCCTGGATAAGGCCAACCAGCTTCGCACGCAGTTCGTCCAGCGACGGCATGGTGGCAAGCGCCTTCACACCGTCAACATTCAGGGCCGTCTTGCCCATCGCTCCGCCAAGAATGACGAACTTGTCGTTCGCCTTGGCAAAGTCGACGGCAACCTTCGGCGCCGCCACCGGATCGCTCGAATAAGCGATGATGGTGGGTCCCTTCAGCAGGGACGCCACATGGGCGACGTCGGAGCCTTCCAGAGCGATTTTGGCGAGGCGGTTTTTAGCCACCTTCACGGACGCACCATTGGCCTTCATCTGCCGACGAAGTTTCGACAGCTGGGCCACGGTGAGGCCGGAATAGTGGGCCACGACAACGACCGAAGTGGACTTGAACACTTCGGTGAGCGTCGTGACGAGCTGTTGTTTTTCCGCTCGATCCACGTCTGGCTCTCTTTAAGCCTGTGGCGGAACCAAAGCTGGCTCCACCGGTTGCACCTTGCCGCGCGCACCATGCCGGCAGACCCTTTCGGGTTCGCAGGCCTGCCACGCGACGCTCAAATGCCCTGTCCCCTCGGGATCCGGGTCACCGGACACAAGGTGCTGGTTCGAACCGATCTTCGCCGGCGGCTTGCGCCACCCCAAAAATCCGTCTCCCCGTCTATGCTGGCCCTCCGGAAGCCGCCCGCAGGCGACCAGTGAGGATTAAGCCACGCACGAGGCGTGGCGCCGGCAGTCTCGGACAGGACTTCTGCCCGCCCCGATCCGGCAAACCGGACTGGAGACGAACATAAAGGCCGGGCGGGCGAACCCTCCCAGCCCCTCCACGCTGTTTCCAGCGCGAAAGTCTATAACCTTCTCACCCGGACGGCATTTCTGACGCTCGGGATTGGGTTCTATAAATGGTTAAGGGCGACTTGTCACGCCCTTTCCCTAGCGCACGATCGGAGAATCCGGCCGACCGCCTTGCAAGAAACCGGGCGCCCTGGGCGCCCGGTCTCCAAATTGTCACGCGCCGGTGGTGACGACCGTTGCCGGTTCCACCTTGATGCCCGGGCCCATGGTCGAGCTCACGGCAACGCGCTGGACATAAGTGCCCTTGGCGCCGGTCGGCTTGGCCTTCACCACCGCGTCAGCGAAGGCGCGGATGTTCTCTGCCAGCTTGTCGGCCGGGAAGGACGCCTTGCCGATGCCGGCGTGAATGATACCGGCCTTCTCGACGCGGAACTCCACGGCGCCGCCCTTGGCGGCGGCCACGGCGCCCTTGACGTCCATGGTCACGGTACCGACCTTCGGGTTCGGCATCAGGCCGCGCGGGCCGAGCACCTTGCCGAGGCGGCCGACGAGCGGCATCAGGTCCGGGGTCGCGATGCAGCGATCGAAATCGATCGTGCCGCCCTGGATCGTCTCCAGCAGGTCTTCGGCGCCCACGATGTCGGCGCCGGCGGCCTTGGCTTCGTCAGCCTTGGCGCCACGGGCAAACACCGCAACGCGGACCGTACGGCCGGAACCGTTCGGCAGGTTGCAGACGCCACGGACCATCTGGTCGGCGTGACGGGGATCGACACCGAGATTGAGAGCCACTTCGATGGTCTCGTCAAACTTCGCGGTGGCCCGCTCCTTGAGGAGCGTCAGCGCCTCGTCGAGCGAGTAGAGCTTCTGGCGATCGACGCCTTCGCGCGTCGCGCGGACGCGCTTTCCGTGCTGTGCCATCGTCGTCACCCCTGAACCTGGAGGCCCATGGACCGGGCCGAGCCTTCGAGCATGCGCACGGCCGCTTCGACCGTCTCGCAGTTCAGATCCTTCATCTTCTTCTCGGCGATCTCATTGAGCTGAGCGCGCGACACCTTGCCGACGGTTGCGCCCTTGCCCGGAGTCTTGGAGCCGGAGCCGGGCTTCTTCTTCGTCTCGAGGCCGGCGGCCTTCTTGAGGAAGTAGGAAACCGGAGGGCTCTTCATCTCGAAGGTGAAGGAACGGTCCTGGTAGACCGTGATCACGACGGGGATGGGCATCCCCTTCTCTTCCTTCTGCGTGGCGGCATTGAACGCCTTGCAGAATTCCATGATGTTCAGGCCGCGCTGGCCGAGCGCAGGACCGATGGGCGGCGCCGGATTGGCGCTGCCGGCGGCAACCTGCAACTTGATGTAGCCGGTGATCTTCTTCGCCATTTCAAACTCCCACTAGGAGGACCGGACAGACCGCGCGAAGCGGACCATTCGGCCGGGGTCCGTGGTTCGGCTCCCGAAAGCGTTGGCGAGACGCTTTCGTCACCTCCCACGTCAGGTCCGGAGCAGGCTCCAGACAGGCCTTCCGCACCCGTTGGATGCGGAAAGCGCGTTCACATAAAGGATGGTGCCCGGTCTGGCAAGCGGCGTGGCCGCGTCAGACCTTCTCGACCTGGCCGAATTCCAGCTCCACCGGGGTCGCGCGGCCGAAGATCGACACGGCCACCTTGAGGCGGGAGCGACCCTCGTCCACTTCTTCCACGATGCCGTTGAACGAGGCGAAGGGCCCATCGGCCACCTTCACGGTCTCGCCAACCTCGTAGCTGATGGACGGCTTCGGGCGCTCGATGCCCTCCTGCACCTGCTGCAGGATGCGCATGGCCTCGTTCTCGGAGATCGGCATCGGCTTGTTGTCCGCGCCGAGGAAGCCGGTCACCTTCGGGGTGTTCTTGATGAGGTGGAAGGCTTCGTCGGTGAGGTCCATCTTCACCAGCACGTAGCCGGGGAAGAATTTGCGCTCGGTGTCGACCTTACGGCCGCGACGCACCTCGACCACCTTCTCGGTCGGCACGAGGATCTGCTCGAACAGATCGGAGAGCCCGCGCTGGTCGGCCTGCTCGCGAATCGAGTCGGCGACCTTCTTCTCGAAGTTCGAATAGGCGTGGACGATGTACCAGCGCTGCGCCATGGAAGTTCTCAATGCCCTATGCGGAGGATCTGGCTGACGGCGAACTGGATCACCTGATCGGCCACAAGGAAGAACAGAGAGGCAAGCAGGACCATCAGGAACACCATGCCCGTGGTGATGAGGGTCTCACGCCGGGTCGGCCACGTGACCTTGTTGGTCTCGGTGCGGACCTGCCGGAAGAATTCGACGGGACTGATCTTCGCCATATCGCCTCGGCTTCAACCGGCTCGCACCGGCCTCGCCCGCTCCTAAGTTCCGGCCTCCTTCGAAGCCGAGCCGCGATGGAGTGCCGTCATGACAGTCAGGCCGCGCGAGAATGCCTCGGCCCATGGCCTTGATACACTGCACTGGACGCTTGCGCGCCCGAAAACCCCCGGTGCGTGGCAGGAGTGGAGGGACTCGAACCCCCAACCCCCGGTTTTGGAGACCGGTGCTCTAACCAGTTGAGCTACACTCCTACTGCCTGCTGAGCACTCGAGGGTAAGCGCCCGCGCGCCGGAAAATCGAACCAGCGCGTCAGGGCTTGTGTGTCTAGTCAGCCGGAGAAGCCCTGTAAAGGGGCTGCGAGCGCTTTCCCATGGAAACCCGCATGTTCCGGGTTCCCGGAACGCTCCGGCCTGCAATTCTCCACCCTCTCGCACGCGCCATGCGCGCGCGAATCATCTTGTTGAAACGAAAACGGGCCGGCATGGCGCCGGCCCGTATCGCGCCGCTCGCGCGGCGTCAGCGACAGGAACATCCCGCCCCGGGGGCGGAATGCCTTCACTCGATGATGGAGGCGACGACGCCGGCGCCGACGGTGCGGCCACCTTCACGGATGGCGAAGCGCAGCTTCTCCTCCATGGCGATCGGAACGATCA
>NCCY01000197.1 GCA_002279855.1 Rhizobiales bacterium 12-68-15 | reverse complement strand
GGAGAGACCAGGACAAAGTGAGCATGCGTTCGCGACCGTGGGGCTGGGCTAAACGTATTCGTAGACGGTGCGGCCGGCAACAATCGTGCGCTGCACCTGCCCCGTCATGCGGGCCGCGTCGAAGGGGGTGTTGCGCGACCGCGACTTCAGGTGCGCCGGATCCAGCAGCCAAGGGGTGCCGGGATCGAACACAACGATATCCGCAGGCGCGCCGGGCCGCAGGGTGCCGGCCTTCAGGCCGAGAATCTCGGCCGGGCGGGTGGAGAGGGCGCGCAGCAGGTTCACGAGGTCGATGGCGTCCGAATGGACCAGCCGGAGCGCCGCCGGGAGCAGGGTTTCGAGCCCGATCGCGCCGGCTTCCGCCTCCGCGAACGGCAGGCGCTTCATTTCCACGTCCTGCGGGTTGTGGTCGGACACGATGACGTCCACCAGCCCCGAGGCGAGCGCGCGGATCAGCGCCTGTCGGTCGTCCTCCGCCCGCAAGGGCGGGGCCACCTTGAAGAAGGTGCGGTACTCGCCGATGTCCAGTTCGTTGAAGGACAGGTGGTTGATGCTTGCGGACGCGGTGATGGGCAGGCCCGCCTCCTTGGCGCGGCGCAGCACGTCGAGCGAATCCTCGCAGGTCAGCGAAGCGGCGTGATAGCGGGCGCGGGTGCCGGCCACGAGGCGCAGGTCGCGCTCCAGCACGATCGTCTCCGCCGCCTTCGGAATGCCGGAGAGGCCGAGGCGGGAGGCATAGGCCCCCTCGTTCATCGCCCCGCCAGACATGCTGGCATCCTCGGTGTGGTGGACGATGAGCGCGTCGAAATCGCGGGCATAGGTCAGCGCCCGGCGCAGCACCTGCGCGCTTTTCAGCGAGCGGGCGCCATCGGTGAAGGCAACGGCGCCGGCAGCCTGCAGCAGGCCGATCTCCGTCATCTCCTCCCCGCGCAGCCCCTTGGTGATGGCCGCCATGGGATGGACCCGCACCACGGCGGTATCGCGGGCACGGCGCAGGATGAAGTCCACGATGGCGGGATCATCCACCGGCGGGTCGGTTTCCGGCTGGCAGGCGATTGTGGTGACCCCGCCTGCGGCCGCCGCATGGCTGGCGGAGGCCAGCGTCTCGCGATGTTCCGCGCCCGGCTCGCCGATGAAGGCGCGCATGTCCACAAGGCCGGGCGCCACGACCGCCCCCCGGCAGTCCACCACTTCCGCCCCTTCCGGGATGCCGGCGGCGGCAAGGCCGAACGCGGCATCCTTGATGACGCCGCCGGCCACATAGAGATCGCCGTGAAAGTCGGAGCCGCGCGAGGGATCGATGATACGGGCATTCACCAGCATCAGGGGATGGGGTTCGGGTCCGCGACCGGTCTCACGCATTGGGCAGTTTCCGCGCCAGGACGTCCAGCACGGCCATGCGCACCGCGACACCCATTTCCACCTGCTCCCGGATCAGGGATTGCGGCCCGTCGGCCACGCTGGAATCGATCTCCACGCCCCGGTTCATGGGGCCGGGATGCATAACGAGCGCATCCGGCTTTGCGCGCCGGAGCTTGGCTTCGTCCAGCCCGAAATAATGGAAATATTCCTTCACCGAGGGGATGAAGGACCCCGCCATGCGCTCGCGCTGGAGGCGCAGCATCATCACGATGTCCGCGTCCTCCAGTCCGCTTTCCATGCGGCGGTGAACCTCCACGCCATATTGCTCGATCCCCGAGGGCAGCAGCGAGGAGGGGGCGACGACCCGCACCCGCGCGCCCATGGTGGAGAGCAGCAGCATGTTGGAGCGTGCCACGCGCGAATGAAGCACGTCGCCGCAGATGGCCACCGTCAGGCCGGCGATGCGGCCTTTATTGCGGCGGATGGTGAGGGCGTCGAGCAGGGCCTGCGTCGGGTGCTCGTGGGCGCCGTCACCGGCATTCACCACGCAGCAATCCACCTTGCGGGCCAGGAGCGCCACGGCGCCGGAGGCGTGGTGGCGGACCACGAGGATGTCCGGATGCATGGCGTTGAGCGTCATCGCCGTATCGATGAGCGTCTCGCCCTTCTTCACGGAGGAATTGCCCACGGACATGTTCATCACGTCCGCGCCGAGCCGCTTTCCGGCGATCTCGAAGGAGGCCTGCGTCCGGGTAGAGGCCTCGAAGAAGAGATTGATCTGGGTGCGCCCGCGCAGCGTCGCGCGCTTCTTCTCGATCTGCCGGTTGAGGTCCACGAATTCCTCGGCAAGGTCAAGGATGCCCGTGATCTCTCCGGCCGTGAGGCCCTCGATTCCAATCAGGTCGCGGCGGTGAAGGGTGAAGGGATCGGATTGGGGCATGACAAGCCGGACCCTTTAAAGATTGCGGCGCCGCCCCGCAAGCGGCCAGCCCGCCTGCCGGGCACGAGGGGCGCGCGCGGACGCCTTACCAATACCCCGGCAACGGCCAGAAGTCGCCTGAATCTGAAGCGTTGCAACACGCAAAAGCCATGCTCGATTCATGGCTCCTTCACCCCCTGCCAAAGAAGATGCTTAACACCCCCGCAGGACACAATTCGGCTGTCTTCGGATGGAAACCAGATGGCAGGGATCGTGCAGGCGAGGGCGAGTGAAAGCGCGCCGCCCGGTCTTCCGGAGACCTCTATCATGTCGAGCTTCACTTCGAGGTTCACGCGTAGCCTCACCGTCGCCAGCCTGCTGGCCCTGGCCGGCGCCGGCGCCGTTTCCCCCGCATTCTCCGCCGCCATCGGCACCGGCGCGGGGCAGATGGCGGGGGCGGGCGCGCCTGCGGTCACGCAGGTCGGCTGCTGGAACTGCAACAATGGCGCGGCCGTCGGTCTCGGCATAGCGGCGGGCATTCTGGGCGGTGCAGCGATTGCGGGCGCCCTCACTCCGCCCCCGCCGGTGGTCTATGCGCCGGGACCGGTCTATGTGCCCGCGCCGGCATATGCACCGCCGCCCCCGCCTTATGCCGCGCCGGCTTATTATCCGCCGCCCGGCTATTACCCGCCGCCGCCCCCGCGCCCTTACTACCGCCCCGGCCGCTGCTGGTATGAGACCGACGGGCGTGGCTATGGCTATTGGGGGCCATGCTGAGCGCAGGTTTCGGGGAAGTGCCGGGCTCACGGTCCGGCCTTTCCGGCAGTCAGGCTGCGACGGCCTGTGCCGCATAGGCCACCAGCGGCAAGGTCACGGCTGAAGCGAGGATCTGGAGGGTGAGGATCTGCGCCAGAAGGGGGGCATCGCCGCCCATCTGGCGCGCCAGCACATAGCCGGCCGGAGCGGAAGGCACGGCCGAGAGCAGCGTGATGGTGACGAGTTCGACGCCGGACAGGCCGAACCACAGACCGATTCCCAGCGTCATGGCCGGCTTCACCAGCAGGTCCAGAATCACCGCCAGCAGGGCCTCCGGCTTCGGCCGCGCGAGGCCCCGCAGGCTGAGGCCCGCCCCCACCACCATGATGCCGAGCGCCAGCGAGGCCCGGCCGAGAATATCGCCGAATTCCATCACCACCGCCGGCACCGGCAGGCTGAGCATGTTGATGGCCATACCGGCCGCGCAGGAGAGGATGAGCGGGTTGCGGGCCAGCTGGCGCAGCACGGTGCCCATGCCCGGTGGTCGCGTGCTGGCGTGGCGCGCCAGCAGCCAGACCACCATGATGTTTACGAACGGCACCAGGCTCGCCAGCGCCACGGCGGCGACCGTGACGCCCTCGGCGCCGTAGAGGCCGCTGGCGACGGCAAGGGCGAGGTAGGAGTTCCACCGCAGCACGCCCTGAGCAACCGAGGTGAAGGCCGGCCCCGAAACGCCCAGCGTGCGCGCCAGCAGCGGCCGGGCAGCAATGAGCAGCAGGAACAGGATGGTGAGCGTCAGGCCATACGCCCCCACCACACCCGAGAAGCTGACGCGCGACAGGTCGGCCCGCGCGGCAGACACCGTCAGCAGCGCAGGAAACAGCACGAAATAGGTCAGTTGCTCCATGGCGAACCAGTGGCTCGCCTCCTTGAGCAGGGTGCGGCGCAATCCGTAGCCGAGGGCGACGATAAGGGCGACGGGAACGAGGGCAGTGAGAATCAGCATGGGCGGGTCTTGAAATGGATCTGTCCCGAAAGGGGACGGTTTTCGACGAGGGGGCAGAACCGGAGCGGTACAGAGCGCGACCGAATCAGCGCGGCCGGCAGGTTCATGCTTCGCCCTCCGGGCGCGCCGCCTCGTTCCGGGCCGTGCGGTGGTTCAGGAAGTTCAGCGCCCCGTCGAGGATGAAGGCGGCCGCGTGCTGGTCGATCACCGCCGCCCGCTTGGCCCGGCTGACATCGGCGCCGATGAGCGCGCGCTCCACCGCGGCCGTGGAGAGACGTTCATCCCACAAACCGATGGGGCGGCCGGAGAGACGCGCGAAATTGCGCGCGAAGGCACGCGTCGCCTGGGCGCGCGGGCCTTCGGAACCGTCCATGTTGAGGGGAAGGCCAAGGATGAACGCCACCGCCTTGCGTTCGTCGGCGAGCGCCAGCAGGCGGGCGGCATCGCTGCCGAACTTCACCCGCTGGATGGTCTCGATCACCGTGGCAAGACGGCGGTCCGGATCCGAGCCGGCCACCCCGATGGTCTTGGTGCCGAGGTCGAGCCCCAGCAGCACACCGCGCGGCGGAAGCAGGGGCGCGAGATCCGCGAGCGGGAGAATGGGGGCAGGTTCGGTCATGATGGGTCTCGCTATCACGCCGCGCGCGCGGACGGGAGATGGCCTGAACCCGGAGCTTCAATCCGAGCGTTGCGCCCGGCGAAGGGCTTGGGCATGCTCCGCCCCCACGCAGCGGGCGGGTCCCGCCAGATCCTTAGCGGCCGTGCCTGTGTCCCGGCCCACAAGAGAGGCAATCCCATGAAGATCACCTGGTTCGGGCATGCCGCCTTCCGGCTGGATTTCGCGGACAAGCGGGTGCTGATCGACCCGTTTCTCACCGGCAATCCGGCGTTCAAGGGCGATCCTGTCGCCGCCGGTGAGGGCGTCACCCACATTCTTCTCACCCATGGTCATGGCGACCATCTCGGCGACACGGTGGACATCGTAAAGCGCAGCGGCGGGACCGTCACGGTGGTGGCCAATGCGGAAATCTGCGCGTTCCTTGGCGGACAGGGGCTCTCCAATCTGGAAATGATGAATACCGGCGGCACCATCGATGCCGGCGGCTTCACGGTGACAATGGTGCGGGCGGACCATTCCTCGGGCGGGGGCGGCGCCAACCCGACCTATCTCGGCAATCCCAACGGCCTCATCGTGAAGGCGCCGGGCGAGCCGGCCATCTGGCATCTCGGCGACACCGATATCTTCTCGGACATGGCGCTCATCTCCGAGATCCACAAGCCGAAGGTTGCCTTCGTGCCCATCGGCGACCGTTTCACCATGGGGCCGCACGTGGCGGCGCTGGCGGTGCGGCGGTTCCTGAATGTGAAAACGCCTCGCCGCCCTGTTTCCGTCCTGCGAAATCGCCTTCGGCGCCGGACTCCGAAACTCTGTCGCGCGGATCTCCCGATCTGACAGCGCCGGCGAACCTGGCGCCCGCGGGCGTCGGCGAATGGCAGTCCTTGCGGTGCAACATGTCGCGCTTGACGATCAGACGCGGCCGGGCGGATATCTGCCTTGTATCCATGGGGGATACGGGGGGCTTTCATGAAACAGGCCGTGTTCGGCGCCGCGCTGGCGCTGCTGTCGTTCGCCGCGACTGCTGCCTTCGCCGGCAAGCAGGACTTCGAATTGGTCAACAAGACCGGATATGACATCAGTCATGTCTATGTCTCGCCCACCAAATCGAATGACTGGGAAGAGGACGTTCTTGGCAAGGACATCCTTGAAGATGGCGATAGCTGGGACATCGAGTTCGAGCGTGGTGAAAAGACCTGCAAGTGGGACTTGAAGGTCGTCTATGCCGATGATGATTCCAGCGCATACTGGCGGAATATTGATCTGTGCTCGGTGCGCAAGATCACCATCAAGTACAACCGCAAATCGGACACCACGTCCGCCACCTTCAACTGAGTCTTTCGGCTGGCAGTGGTCCGGCAGGGCTTCGGATGCCGGCCCTTATGGACCGCCGCCAGCCGGCGGCGAGAGGTCCCGCGACCGGGTCGGCGGGAGCCGATCCCGCTGCCCGGTCGCTACCCGTCGGCGGTGTCAGGATTTCTCCCGCACATACCTGCCCGGCGCGTCCTCGATGGCGTTGAACACGCCGCCGCCGATGGGGCGGGCGTCGGTCTCCTCCGGATGCAGGCCGGCAAACCACTGGTACCAGTCCGGCCACCAGGAGCCGGCATTCTCGGAGGCCGACTGGAGCCAGTCCTCATAGCGGCCTTCCGGCGGGCCGCCGCTCCAATACTGGTACTTCTTCTTGGCTGGCGGGTTGACCACGCCGGCGATGTGCCCGGAGCCGGCGAGCACATAACGCACCGGCCCGCCCAGCAGCCCCGCGCCGATGAAGGCGGACTGGGGCGGGGCGATATGGTCTTCGCGGGTGGCGAGGTCATAGACCGGGATCGTCACCTTCTTCATGTCGATCTGGACGCCCGCAATCTCCGCCTTGCCCTTGGCGATGTTGTTTTCGAGATAGCAGTTGCGCAGGTAATAGGAGTGGTTCGCCGCCGGCATGCGGGTGGAATCCGCGTTCCAGAACAACAGATCGAACGGGAACGGCGCCTTGCCCTTCATGTAGTTGTTCACCACGTAGGGCCAGATCAGGTCGTTCGAGCGCAACATGTTGAAGGCGCTGGCCATCTTCTTGCCTTCGAGATAGCCGAGCTCCTTCATCCGCTTTTCGGTCGCGGCGATCTGCTCCTCGTCCACGAACACCTTCAGGTCGCCCGCATGGGTGAAGTCGATCTGGGTGGTGAGGAAGGTGGCGCTGGCGGCGCGGGTGTCGCCCGTCGCGCCCATATAAGCGAGGGTCACCGAAAGCAGCGTGCCGCCGACGCAATAGCCCACCAGATGCGCCTGCGGCTCCTGCGTGACCTTCAGGACGGTGTCGAGGGCGGCGAGGATGCCGTCGCGCATGTAGTCGTCAAAGCCCTTCTGCGCGAGCCGCGCATCCGGATTGACCCAGGACATGACGAATACGGTGAGGCCCTGGTCCACCCTTGCCGGGCGTGAGCGCGAGATTGCGGCCCACCTCGAAGGCGGACATGTCGGTCTGACGGATGCGCAGGTCGCCCTTGCCCTCGATCAGGTCCGCCGTAAGATTCTGCATGCCCCGCACGAGATTCTCGCCTGAGGTGTTCACGGTCTCGCGCAGCAGTTCGGGATTGGTCAGCAGGAAATTCGAGGGCGAAATGGCGTTGCCGATTTGGCGCACCAGGAATTCCGCCTTGTGGCGGGTGTGCGGATCGATGCCGTCCGCTTCCTTCACCATCGCGTCGGCCCACTGCGTAGTGACGAGATAGGTCTGCTTCAGGGCGTCGAAGAACGGATTGGCGTTCCACTCCGCATCCTTGAAGCGCCCGTCCTTGGGGTCTGCGGCAATGACCGGGTCTGCGCTCTCGCCGGACATGCGCTTCAGCGCGGCGGTCCACACCCCCATATAGCCGGTCATGAGCCGGCTCTGCGCTTCCACCGTGCGTTGGGGGTCGGTCAGCCAGAATTGCGCGACGGTGCCGATGGTGCGCACCGCGTCCTGCACTTCGTTGGCGAGATCGTCCGTTTTGCCCGCCTCGCGGGGGCGGATATAGGCGGCGAGCGCCTTCCCGCCTTCCTCAACGAGCTGCGCCAAATTGTTAGCGAATGCGTCCATGTCGAGCTTGGGAGACTGGACCTCGGCCTTAACATCTTGCTTTGCCGACATGTTCTGATTTCCGGCACGTGTCCCGCAAGACCTGCACCGGCCCCTGTATCGCGTTTCCTGCTTCGGGCATACTAACGAGGGAGTTCGAACTGGGCGAGGGCGGCGCTCGCGGAAAACGTGAACATCAGGAGCGTCTATGTCAGGGATGGTGAAACAGGCCCGTCGAACGGGGCGATGGTCGCGTAGCGGCCTGCTGCTGGCGCTTGCCGTGTCGCTCGGCGGGTGTTCGAGCGACAACATGTTCTCCCTGTTCGGCCCCAAGGAGCCGGACGTGCCGCAGGCGGCCGCCGGGGATTATCCGAATCTCGGCACCGTTGCGCCGGAGGTGAAGCGCCCGCCCGTGCTCGATCCGGCGGGGCAGGCCCAAATGGAAAGCAGCCTCTCCGCCCTCGGCCAGAAGAACCAGCAGAAGGGTGATGCCGCCGAGGCGGCAGCCGGAGTGCCTTGACGCGCTGCAGCATGACCGGCAAGAGGGCGTCGAAGGTAGCGAAGTGAGGCTTTGAGCCAGGCAAGGCGGGGGTGCGAGGTGGGGGGGGAGCCAACGGGGCGGGGACAGAGCGGCGGCCGTGAGGCGATTCTCATCGCCGGCTTCGGCGGTATCGGAGATCATGTGCGCTGTTTCGGCCTTGCCCGGCATGTGGCGCAGCAGTTTCCGGGCCGGCCCATCGATTTTCTCTGCCGCAGCCCCGTGGACCGGCTGGTGCCGTTCGTTCCGGATCTGCGCGCCGCCTTCGTGGACGATACGCCCCACGGCCGCCTCGGTCTGGCCGACAAGATCCGCCTCGCCCGCCGCATGCGTGAGCAGCGCTATGGCCGCGTCTATGTGGTGAGCCGCACCGTCAAGGCCGCCCTCATTCCGTTCCTGGCCGGTATTCCCGAGCGCGTCGGCTGGCTGGGCGAGGGGCGGGTGCTTCTCATCAACCGGATGCGAACCGGCGAGCGGGATGCGCCGGGGGAAACCGAGAAGGTCTGTGCGCTGGCGCGCGCCGACGGAACGGAGCCGTTCTGCTGCCTGCCGCCGCGCATGGCGGTGGACCCGCAGGCGCTTGCGCAATGGCAGCACATGGCGCTGGGGGGCGCCCCCAGCGCGCCGGTCTTCGCCATCGCGCCCGGCGCCTATAATCTCGTGCGTCAGTGGCCGGTGGAGCGGTTCGGTGCGGTGGCGCGGGACTATGCCGCGCGCGGCTGGCAGGTGTGGGTGCTGGGGGGGCCGAAGGAGCGGGAGATGGCGCGCGCCATGGCGGCGATGGCGCCGGTGCGGGATTTCACCGACACGCCGCTGGAGGCGGCGGTCCACCAGCTTGCCAGCGCCAACCTTTTCCTCGGCAACGATTCCGGCATGTTGCACATGGCCGGCGCGCTCGGCATCCGCAGCGTCGGCCTGTTCGGCCCCACGGCGCTTGAGGTGACCGGGCCGCGCAATCCGTGCGTTGCCGGTGTGCGGCCCCCGCCGGGCAGCATCGATCTTTCGGAAATTCCGACCGCCTGGGTGCTCGATGCACTCGGCACCGTACAGGCTCAAGCCGCCTAGGATCGGGTTGTCCTCAGGAGTGACACGGACGCTCCGTCCAATTGTGGATCTGCGCGCCGCATGGTTTACCTGCGCCATGCGTGCGCTTCTCTCCCTCATCCTCCTCCCGCTGCTCGTTGCCCCCGCTCTGGCCGATCCGGACCTTGCCAAGGGCGAGCAGTCCTTCCGCAAATGCATGGCGTGCCATGCGGTCGGCCCCGGCGCCAAGCCGAAGGTGGGCCCGCCGCTGAACGGCATCGTGGACGCGAAATGGGGACAGTTTCCCGGCTTCGCCTATTCGGACGACATCAAGGCCGGCGGAGAAGCCGGCAAGGTGTGGGACGAGGCAACGCTGGATGCCTATCTCCTCAATCCCAAGGCGGTTGTGCCGCAGGGGCGCATGGTGTTCTTCGGCATCAAGCCGGCCGCCGAGCGTGCCGACCTGATCGCCTATCTCAGGCAGTTCGCGGCTGACGGGAGCCGGAAATGAGCATTCAGCGGCTCCATGTGCCGGACGCCCTGACGGAGGGTGCAGACCTGCACCTGATGCCGGAGCAGGCCCACTATCTCGCCAATGTCATCCGCCTGCCGGTGGGGGGCTCGGTGCTCGTCTTCAACGGCCGGGAGGGCGAGTGGCTCGCCCACCGGGCGGAGGGCGGCAAGCGCGATGTGCGGCTCACGGTGGAACGGCAGACCCGCCCCCAGACCCCGCCGGGGCGTGTGGACTATGCCTTCGCGCCGCTGAAGCATGCGCGGCTCGACTATATGGTGCAGAAGGCCGTGGAGATGGGCGCGCGGCGCCTCTCGCCCGTGCTGACCCGGTTCACGCAGGTCAACCGCCTCAATCTGGAGCGCATGACCGCGAATGCGGTGGAGGCGGCCGAGCAGTGCGGCATCCTCTCTTTGCCGCAGGTGGACGCGCCGCTGCCGCTGGCGGACTGGCTCGCCGCGCTGGCGGAAGATCGGCTTCTCGTATTCTGCGATGAAGGGGCGCCCGTTGCGGACCCCGTCGCCGCGCTCGCGGGGGCGCCGGCCGGCGATCCGGTGGTGCTGGTGGGGCCGGAAGGCGGGTTCTCGCCCGATGAACGGGCCCTCCTGCGGGCCCATCCCCGCTGCCTCGTCCTGTCCATCGGCCCGCGCATCCTGCGGGCGGATACGGCGGCGGTGGCGGCACTGGCTCTTGTCCAGGCGGTGCGGGGCGACCTTGGTCCGCACGGCGCCTCCAGATGAGAACTGGAGCGAATCCCGCCTCGGGATTTGTTCCAGCCTAAGAGCGAATTTTATTTCAGTCTCGTCCGATATATTTCCGAATTTGAAAGTCTAGCAGATACGCCGTTATTGCGGTGCGTCATGAATTGATCAAATTCTATTGCGGCCACGGTGCCGCATTTCGGGCGAGATTGCCCCCACTCTACGCGAAACCAAAGCCGGTCTCCTGCGTTTAGGCCACGCTTTCGCTGTTGAGGGTGGAGGAGTTCCATGTCGCACGATTACCGTTTCGGCCTCGAAGAGGAGTTCTTCGTGGTCGATGCCGCCACCAAGGCGGTGCAAAGACGCATGCCGAGCGGCTTCTTCGATCATCTGAAGGAGAAGCTCGGCGATGCGGTGACGGTCGAGCTGCTCCAGTCGCAGCTTGAAATCGCGACCAATCCGGCAACCAGTTCCGGCGTTGCCCTTGATGAGCTGCGCGACCTGCGCGGCCGTGCGGGAGACGTGGCGGCCGAGCACGGGCTCGCCTTCATCGCCTCCGGCACCCATCCCACCGCCACCTGGCAGGGCATGCGCCACACTGCTGCGAACCGCTATGACGGCATGATGCACGACCTTCAGATGCTGGGCGAACGCAACATGGTGTGCGGCCTGCATGTGCATGTGGAACTGCCGGATCCGGACCAGCGGGTGAATGTGATGCGGCGCATCCTGCCCTATATCCCCCACTTCATCGCGCTGGCGACGTCCTCGCCCTTCTGGGGCTCCCGCCAGACCGGGCTCATGGGATACCGGCTCGCGGCCTATGACGAGCTGCCGCGCACCGGTCTGCCGGAACTGTTCGAGGACAACGCGGCCTATGAGGCCTATGTGGACGCGCTGGTGTCCGCCCGTGCCATTTCCGATTCCAGCTATGTGTGGTGGGCGATCCGCCCCTCATCCAAGCATCCGACGCTGGAGCTGCGCGCGCCCGACAGCTGCACCCGCGTCGAGGATGCCATCGCCATTGCCGCGCTTTATCGCGCGCTGGTGCGCCATCTCGTGCGCAACCCGTCCCATAATGCCGGCATCGGGACCGTGGACCGGGCCATTGCCAACGAGAACAAGTGGCGCGCCCAGCGCTATGGCATTCACGGCTCGTTCGTAGATCTGGCCGGCCGGCGCGCGGTTGCGGTGCCGGATGCGGTGGAAGAGCTGATTTCCATGGTGGCCGATGACGCCGACGCGCTCGGCGCGCTGGATGCCCTGAAGCACCTGCGCACCATCGCCAGCGGCGGAACCAGCGCGGACATGCAGATCGCGGTGTTTCAGGAAGCGCATCACCGCACCGGCAACCGGGGCGAGGCGCTGGACGCCGTGAAGACCTGGCTCGCGCAGGCGACGCTCCAGTAACAGCGTCGCACATGTCTGGTCCGGCGCGCGGGAGTGCGCCGGGTTCGGCCGATCCTCAGTTCAGCAGATCGCGCCGCACCTGCCAGCCGCCTTCGCCATCTTCCGCCAGTTCCTCCGCCACGCGCGGATGGCGCACGGGTTCGTCGGACGGGTCGTGTTCGAGATTCTGCTCGGACACGTAGGCCACATACTCGTTCTCCGCATTCTCGGCGAGCAGGTGGTAGAAGGGCTGGTCCTTGTGCGGGCGGATTTCCTCGGGGATGGACTGCCACCACTCCTCGGTATTGTCGAACACCGGGTCCACATCGAACACCACGCCGCGAAACGGAAAGTGCCTGTGTCGCACCACGTCGCCGATGCGGAACTTCGCCATGCGCATGGTCAGGACGTCTTCGCCCTGCGGGCAGGTGTCATCGGCAGCTTCTGGCGGGAAGCTTCCTGCGGGCGCGCCGCACCGCCGGCCGGACATGTCCCGCGCGGCTTCGGTCTCCCCGGTCTTTTCATTCTGTGGCATCTGTCCCTCCCGCCAT
>NCCY01000196.1 GCA_002279855.1 Rhizobiales bacterium 12-68-15 | reverse complement strand
GGTGCCCTGGATGGTGGTGGCATAGTCGATATTGCCCACACGCACCGTGGCGCCGGTGCTGCGCTCGGGCGAGACGGCGACAATGTTGGGCACCTCCTCGCCGATCGCCAGCGCATCCTCCAGCGTCAGCGAGGCATTGGAGCCGGTGGAGCGGATGCCCGGCGCGCCGGGGCGCACCACCAGAAGGTTGGTGCCCATGGAGGCGATGCGCTCCAGCACCGATTGCTTGGCACCCTGCCCGATGGCCAGCATGACGATGACCGCCGCCACCCCGATGATGACGCCGAGCAGGGTCAGGATGGTGCGGAACAAGTTCGCCCGCATGGAGCGGAACGCCATCTTCACCGCCTCGCCCAGATCCGGCAGGAAGCGGTTGCGCACCTTGAGCGCGGCGCCGGAGACGGCGGCAGCGGGCGGCGCCGTGGTGGTGTCGGTGCGCTCGTCGGAAACGATGCGCCCGTCCTGAAGCCGCACCACGCGCCGCGCATGGGCGGCGACTTCGGGATCATGGGTGATGAGGACGATGGTGCGCCCCTCGCGGTTAAGCTCCGCGAGCAGGGCCAGCACCTCCGCGCCCGAATGGCTGTCCAGCGCGCCGGTGGGTTCGTCCGCGAGGATGACCGGCGCCTCGTTCATCAGCGCACGCGCGATGGACACGCGCTGCTGCTGCCCGCCGGACAGTTGGGAGGGTGTGTGCGTGGCCCGGCCGCCAAGGCCCAGCCGCTCCAGCAGCGACCGCGCCCGGGACAGCCGCTCGCTTTTGGGGCGGCCGGCATAGATGGCGGGGATCTCCACATTCTCTTCCGCCGTGATGGACGGCAGCAGATTGTAGCGCTGGAAGACGAAGCCGAAGGTGCGGCAGCGCAGGGCCGCAAGCTCGTCCGCATCGAGGTCCGACACGTCCCGGCCCAGCACGTGATAGGTGCCGACGCTCGCCCGGTCGAGGCAGCCGATAATATGCATCAACGTGGACTTGCCGGAGCCGGACTGGCCCATGATGGCCACATAATCCCCCGGCATGACGGTGAGCGACACGTCATCCAGCGCGCGCACCACGCCCTCGCCGGAGGGATAGACCCGGCTCAGATGGCGGATGTCCAGCAGCGCCCCGCCGGCCCCGGCCTCCGGCGCGGGGGCGGCGGCGCGGGTGTCGAGCAGCGTCAAAACATCCTCGGCGGCATGGGCGGCCGGTTCGCCTGCCGGGCGGCGGGATCGGGCGAGGTGATGACCAGCTCGCCCTCCTTCAGCCCGTCGATGATCTGCACCTGGTTCCGGCTCGCAAGTCCGGTCTTCACCTCCCGCACCTCGGGCTGGCCGTTCACCAGCACGCGGACGGTCGCCTCGTTACGCGCGCCGCCGCGCTGGGGGCCGCGCGCCGGGCGCACGGCGGCGGGCGGAACGAGCAGGGCATCCTTGGCACTGCCGAGCATGAAGAACACCTGCGCGCTCATGGAGGTCATGAGCAGGCGCTCGGTGTTCGGCACGTCGATCAGCACATTGTAGAGCACCACGTCATTGACGGTCTCGGGCGTGGGCAGGATCTGGACGACCTTGGCGTTGAAGCGCCGGTCGGGCATGCCGAGCGTGGTGAAATAGACGGACATGCCCACCTTGACCTTCGGGATGTCCGCTTCCGCCACCTGCGCCCAGACCTGCATGGTGTCGAGGTCGGCGATCCGCAGCACGATGGGCGCGGTCTGGTTGGCATTGAGCGTCTGGCCTTCGGTGGCCGAGGTGGTGACCACCACGCCGTCCATGGGGGCGTAGATCTTGGTGTAGTTGAGATTGGCGAGGTCGCCGTCGAGGGTGGCCTGGGTCTGCTTGATCTGGGCTTCCAGCGCCCGGATCTTGGCCTCGCCGATGCGCACGGTGGCGGCGGCCGCATCGGCCGCGTCCTGGCTGCCGGCCTGGGAGGAGAGCAGGCGGCTCGCCCGCTGGTCCCGCAGCTTGTCGAGGTCGAGCTGCGCGCGCTGCTGGGCAAGCTGGGCCTTGAGGTTTTCCAGCTGCGCCTGATCGCCGATCACGCGGGTCTGGTAGACGGTGGGGTCGATCTGGGCGAGGAGGTCGCCCTTCTTCACCGTGTCGCCGATTTCCACCAGCACCTTGCGAAGCTGTCCGGAGACCTGCGTGCCCACATCCACATAAGTCTTGGGCTTGATGGTGCCGAGCGCGGTGACGTTCTGCTCCAGATCGCCGCGCACCACCGGGGCGGTGGCCATCTGCGCGGCGGCCGGGGCCGGCCCCTGCGCATAGACATAATAGCCGCCCGCGCCCGCCGCACCCAGCAGAAGCGCGAAGATCCACGCCTTGCGGGCACGCCCCTTACGGGCTTTCACCGGCTTTGCGATGTCTCCGTGTCCCGACTTCTGCAACATGTCCACTGAAATCCTCGGCCGACCTTCGGCCATCTCATACAATACCGCAGGGGAAAGGCGGGGATCAGTGAAATTCCTGTAATGCGGTGGACCACGCCCGCGGTCAGGCGTCCGCGCGCGGCCGGTAGGCGCCCGTCACGGGGTCGCGCTCCAGCTTCACGCCGGCAGGCTCGGGGGCGTCCTTGCCGTCATCCGGGCGCGCGCGATGGGCGTCCACCTGCGCGCTCACGCGGCGGCTCTCCCGCGCGATCAGCTTCACGAGGGCGGCAGCGCCCAGCACTCCGGCGGCGGCCAGCAGAAAAGGCGGCATCACAGGTCTCCGGTGAACCGGGGAGAAACGGGCCGGAGCGGCGCGCGTTCCCCCGGTTCCGCATCAGCGTCCATAGCGGCTCCAGAGGCTGCGATCCTCGGCTGCCGAAAGCAAGCCGTCCGCAAGGCCGGCACCGACGCCCGCCCCGAGCCCGCCCTCCAGCAGCACGCCGCCCCGGCGCCCGAACAGGCCGCCGGCCTGCACCAGAGGGGTGCGCACATTGGCGCCATAGCGGGCGCGCAGCACGCTGCGCAGGTCGCCCATCCCGTCCGCAAGGCCAAGGCCGAGGGCCTGCGTACCCGCCCAGAACTCGCCGGAAAACAGGGTCTCGTCATCGCCCGAGAGCGCATCGCCCCGCCGCGCCTTCACCAGCGCCACGAAGCTCGCATGGATCTCGCGCTGAATCGCCTCGAGCCGCTCCACGTCCGCCGGGTCTTCCTTCTGGAACGGATCAAGCATGCCCTTGCGGGTTCCCGCCGTGTGCACCCGCCGCTCGATGCCCATCTTCTCGATCAGCCCCTCGAAGCCGAAGCCGGCGCTGATGACCCCGATGGAGCCGAGGATGGAGGAGGGATCGCAGATGATCTCGTCCGCCGCGCAGGCCAGCATGTAGCCGCCGGACGCCGCCACATCCTCCACGAAGGCGAAGACGTGCTTGTCGGTCTCGATGGCCAGCGCCCGGATGCGCTGGTGGATGAGATGGGACTGCACGGGCGAGCCGCCCGGCGAATTGATCACCAGCGCCACCGCCGGCGCGCGCTTCACCGCGAACGCCTTCGCCAGCGGCCGTGCGGCGGTGGCGAGCGTCAGGCTCGGGCGCAGCAGGCCCGGCATGCCGATGGCGCCGGAGAGGCGCACCACCGGCACCACGGGGGTGTCGGAGCGCCATGCGGCGGGAAGAACCCTGTTGAAGCTGCGTTTCACGGAGGAGAGAAGATCGTCGGCCATACCGTCCAGATGGAAGGCCGCGCCCCGGAAATCAAGGAGGACGGGCGCCGATGACGCCCGTCCCTCAGGTCAGTGCGGCAGGTCGCACTCCACCCGCACCGTGAATTCGCGCGCGAGATCGGCGAGCGCCGTCGTCTCCAGCGGCTTCGGGCGCACCTTGGTGTTGGGCTCGATGCCGTTCGCCTCCAGGAAGGTGGCGGCGGCGGCGGACTTGATGGCGAAATTGGCGTTCTGCGGCAGCGGCCGCTCGCCCGCCTTTTCCTCCTTGGTGGTGGACAGCACCGCCACCACGACGCCCACCACATTGCCGTTCTGGTCCAGCACCGGCCCGCCGCTATTGCCCGGCTGGACCGGCGCGGAAATCTGCAGCCGGCTGGTGTCATCGCCGATGCCCGCCATGGCGCTGACGCCGCCGGTGGTGAAGTTGCCGGTGGAGGCGAGCCGCTGGGTCAGCGGGAAGCCATAGACATAGACCCCCTGCCCGATGCGGGCGCGGGGTACGAAGGCCGGCAGTTCGCGGGTGCGCAGCGAGGTCTGGAGCAAGGCGAGGTCGTTGGCGGGGTCCACGGCGATGAGGCGCGCGGGCACGGCGGGCGAGCCGGGCCGCACCACTTCCAGCACCTTGCACTTGTCCACCACATGATGATTGGTGAGGATCTGCCCGCCCCAGGCGACGAAGAAGCCGGTGCCCGTGCTGCTCTTGGGCGTCTTCAGGTCCGCCATCAGCTTGGGAAATTCCGCCTGGCACTTGATCACATGGGCGATGGCGGAGGGGGATGCGGTGAGCGGCAGCTGGGCGATCACCCGGTTGTCCACCAGGAACTCGATGGATTCCGAGCGCGCCAGCGCGCCCATCATCTCGTCCTTCAGGTCGCTGACGAGAAAGCCCTTCTCGTCGTTGGCGCGGTAGATGCCCACGGCCTTGCCGCGCCAGCCCGCCTGCCCCGGCGTGTTGACCCGCATGTCATAGGTGCGGCCGACCTGGATCTGGTCCCAGGCCGCATTGGTGAGCACGATGAAGCCGCGCTCCTGCGCGCCGCCGAGGCCCATCCACAGCATGGTGTCATCGTCATAGCTCGCGCCCGCAAAGCAGCCGCCGAGACCGCCGCTGAGGCCGATCACCCAGCCGTCCACCTCGCCCAGCACCTGGTCCACCGTCAGCGCCGGCGCCTTGGCCGCCGCCGGTGCGGCGGGTGCAGCAGGTGCAGCAGGTGCAGCAGGTGCGGCGAGCGCCACCTGCTGGCCGAGAAGCCCGGCTGCCGCCAGCGACAGCATGGCCAGGCGCGACATCGCGCGCAGCCTCATACCCCAAACCCCGATCGTCATCACCCGGCCAAGCCTCCAGCGATTTGTCCCGCCGCAAGATGCCATGAAACGCGCCCCGGCGAATTACGGCCGGCACCAAAGGCGGCAGGAAAGCGCCGATGCGGCGAGACGGGACGGGCGCAAGCGGCTATATCTTCACTGATGCATCAGTGAAGCGAAATCGGGCCACAGGCCCCGCGCGGCTGCATCGGAACCGCGCGGGACCCGTCCCGACGGCGCCATCGAGAGAAGCAGGAAAGGGAGTGAAGATGAAGGTCGGTTTCATCGGGCTCGGCATCATGGGCGCGCCGATGGCGGGGCATCTGATTGCGGATGGCCATACGCTTTATGCCCAGTCGCGCAGCGGCGTGCCGCAGGCGCTCCTCGATGCGGGCGCCATCGCCTGCGCCAATGCGGCCGAGGTGGCGCGCGAGGCGCACATCATCTTCCTCATGGTGCCCGACACCCCCCATGTGGCGGCCGTGCTGTTCGGCGAGAATGGCGTCGCGGAAGGCCTTTCGGCGGGCAAGATCGTGGTGGACATGAGCCCCCGATGCCGCGTTCGAGACCGTGAAGCCCCTGTTCGAGAAGATGGGCAAGAACATCACCCTCGTCGGCGGCAATGGCGACGGGCAGACCACCAAGGTGGCCAACCAGATCATCGTCGCCCTCACCATCGAGGCGGTGGGCGAGGCGCTGCTGTTCGCCTCCAAGGCGGGCGCGGACCCGGCCAAGGTGCGTCAGGCGCTGATGGGCGGCTTCGCCAATTCGCGCATCCTCGAAGTGCATGGCGAGCGGATGGTGAAGCGCACCTTCAATCCGGGCTTCCGCATCGAACTGCACCAGAAGGACCTGAATCTTGCTCTGGACGGCGCACGCAAGCTCGGCGTCGCTCTGCCCTCCACCGCGCTGGCGCAGCAGCTTTTCAGCACGGTTGCGGCCCATGGCGGCGGCGGGCTCGATCATTCCGGCATGGTGAAGGCGCTGGAACTGATGGCCAACCACACGGTCGCCCCCGACGCGTGACGCCCGACGCCTGACCTGAAACGCGGCCCCCGCTGCGGGGGCCGCGCGCACCCTCATCGCGTCAAGGGGCGCTGCGCGCTCAGCCCAGAACCTTGCCGGGATTGAGCCGCCCGTCCGGGTCCAGCGCCGCCTTGATGCGGCGCATCAGGTCCAGTTCCGCCTGCGGCTTGTAGTGCAGCAGTTCCGGCACGCGATAGCAGCCGATGCCGTGCTCGGCGGAAATGCTGCCGCCGAAGCGGGCCACCACGTCATGCACCGTGCGGTTCACGCCCGCCTTGTCGGCGCCCTTGGGCACCACGATGTTGAAGTGGATGTTGCCGTCGCCCAGATGGCCGAACATGTTGGCCCGCGCGCCGGGATGAGCCGCCATGACCGCCGCTTCCGCCGCCTCCAGAAAGGCGGGCATGTCGGCGATGGGGGCGGAGACGTCGTGCTTCACGCCCTCCCCTTCCCGCGCCTCGGCCTCGGTGATGTGCTCGCGCAGGTTCCAGAGCTGGCGGGCCTGCGCCTCGGACGTGGCGACCACGCCGTCGGTGGCCTCCTCCGCCTCCAGAGCGGCGGCCAGCACCTCCTCCATCTTGTCGGTGATGCCCTCAAGGCTGGAATCCGCCTGCATCAGCACGAACCAGGGCGCCTCCGACACCGGGGCACGCAGGTCGCAATGGCGCGCCAGAAGGTCGAAGGAATAGGCCGAGATCAGCTCGAAGGCGGAGACCTGATCGCCGATCTCGTCCTGCACCCGGCTCAGCAGCGCCAGCGCCGCCTGCGGGCCGGGCACGGCCATGAGTGCGGTGACCCGGTGGCGCGGCGCGGGCACGAGGCGCAGCACCACCGCCGTGACGATGCCGAGCGTGCCCTCGGAGCCGATGAAGAGCTGCTTCCAGTCATAGCCGGCATTGTCCTTGCGCAGGTGGCGCATGCCGTTGACGATGGTGCCGTCCGCCAGCACCACTTCCAGCCCCAGAACCAGCTGCCGCGTCATGCCGTAGCGCAGCACATTGATGCCGCCGGCATTGGTGGAGACGATGCCGCCCACCTGCGCGGTGCCTTCCGCCCCGAGGCTCACGGGGAGCAGGCGCCCGGCGGCCAGCGCGGCCTCCTGCGCGGTCTGGAGCACGCAGCCCGCCTCCACCTCGATGAGCATGCCCACCCGGTCCACCGAGCGGATGGCATTGAGCCGCGAGAGCGAGAGCACGATCTGCGCCGAGGCGCCGTTGGGCACGGAGCCGCCCGCAAGGCTGGTATTGCCGCCCTGCGGCACCACGCGGACGCCAGCTTGCGCGCAGGCCGCCATGACGGCGGAAACCTCCTGAACCGTGCGCGGCCGCGCCACCGCCAGCGCCTCCCCCCGGAACATGCGGCGCCAGTCCACCAGAAAGGGCGCCATCTCGTCCGGCGCGGTCAGAAGGCCCCGCTCATCGAGCACGGACGCGAGGCGGGCGAGGAAAGAGGCGGAATCCATGGAACGTCACCGGATGGGCA
>NCCY01000404.1 GCA_002279855.1 Rhizobiales bacterium 12-68-15 | reverse complement strand
GGTTGACCGAGGTGGTCGTGCCGAAGCGGCGCTGGGAATAGAAGCTGGTGTTGACGTATTCCGCGCCCGCCGTGAAGCGATGGCGCATGCCCCAGACCGTGCCGTCATAGAGAGCGGCGACGCGGTCGGACCAGACCTGCTGGTCGTGGGAGATATAGGTGGTGCTGCGGTCCAGCAGGCCCGTCGCGGTGTTGTAGGTGAAGTCCTCCGAATTCGCCCACACGCGCGTCGCGGTGTAATAATTGAAGTCGTTGCGCACCGTCCAGTCGTTGGTCAGCTCGTAATCGGTGCGGTTGCGCACCCACCACGCGGTGGAACTCATCTCGCCATTGTTGACGTTGTAATTCCTGTTGCGCGCCGCCGAACGCGCGATCAGCGGCGCGCCCTGATAGGGCGTCTCGTAATCGTCGTGGAAATAATCCACCGAGGTGGTGTTGGTCAGGCGGTCCGTCAGCTTCACGGTGGCGCCGAGGGTGAAGGCGCCCTGGGTGGAACCGGTGTCGTCGATATAGCCGCCGGACTGGGAATAGACGCCGCTCGCCCGCAGCGCGAGGTTCGGATTCACAACCACATTATAGTCGGCGCCCACCCGGTAGGTGTCGAAACTGCCGATGCTGCCGATGGCCTGCCCGAAATTACGCTCGAAGGACGGCTGCTTGGTCACGAGATTGATGGTGCCGGCCAGCGCGCCATTGCCATAGATGACCGAAGCGGGGCCTTTGAGGATCTCCACCCGGTCGAAGCTGAAGCTGTCATAATTGCGCGACACCAGCAGCGGGTCCGGCACCTGCATGCCGTCCACCGAATAGCCCACCGCCCCGCGCGAGAAGCCCCGGATGGAGGTGACGCCGGGTTCTCCCGGCAGGTTGCCGGCCATCACGCCGGGCACGGTGTTGTAGACCTCGATCAGGGTGGTGAGGCCGCGCTCCTGCATCTCGTCCTGGGTGACGATGTCAATGCTGGCGGGCGTCTCGAACGGGGTCAGGCCCACGAGGCTGCCGGTTTCGTTGGGCAGGTTGAGCTTCTGCGTCTCGGTGACCAGCAGCGCGGCGGGGCCACCGTCCTGCACCAGAATGGTGGGCAGTTCCATGGCGCTCTGGGCCAAAGCGGGCGCGGCGGTGCCGGAGGCGAGCAGGACGGCGGCGCAAAGCCGCGTTCCGCGCCGGGCGGGCGGGAGGGCAGGGGTCATGGCAAGGGATCTTTTGCTGAAGGGAAAGGCCGGGCGGGCGGCGCGCAGCCGGCCACGCGGGCGGTCCCCTCAGCCATGCGGACACGGGGCGTGTCCGGGCAGGGGCGCCAGCGGGCAGATGCGCGAGATCACGCCGTCGCCGGCGGGCCTCTCACCTTGCCGGGGTCCTTCCAGAGCGCCGGCATCGCGGGGCCAACATCGCGGGACGGCACAACCGCCACCGCGAAGCGCACCACGGACACTGCCAGTTCGGACGGCCCGAGCCCCAGCGCCCCGAGCATGGGGCAGCC
>NCCY01000195.1 GCA_002279855.1 Rhizobiales bacterium 12-68-15 | reverse complement strand
CTCCGCCTCCATCTCCCGCGCGGTGGAAAGCAGCCCGGTGGTCGCCATCGGGGCGGCCGCGCTCGTGGGTCTCGTGCAGGCCCTGATCTTCGGGCGCCGACGCTAGACGTCGCGAGGGGCCGTCGAAGCCAGGCCTTTGACCCTGCCTGGCGAATGGCCTCCGGAGTCAAGAATTTCAGCCTGCCGAGTCTTCTAAAATCGCACCACAGCAAGGAACTTCCGCGTTCTCCGAAGGTTTCATAAGTGAAATCACGCCGCACGGCGTAAAGCAGGAGAGCAACATGCTAGATTGGGCTGTCACATTCCTGATCGTCGCTCTGGTGGCGGCGGTCCTCGGTTTCGGCGGGATCGCCGGCACGGCGATCGGGATCGCCAAGATCATCTTCTTCGTGGCCGTCGTCCTCTTCCTGGTCTCGGCCGTGGTCGGCCTGATGCGGGGACGTGGCCGTAGTGTCCCCTGAGGGCGCGCACTATCATAAACGGTGGGGGCTTGCGCTCCCGCCGTTTGCGTTTGGGTGACGCGACAGCAGGCCATGGGCCGGCAGTGGGGGAGACGCCATGCGAAGGCTCATTGTCGAGCACAGGACCCGCTATCGCTATGCCGAGCCGGTCCAGTTTGGCCAGCACCGGCTGATGCTGCGCCCCCGCGACAGTCACGGCCTGCGGCTGCACGAGGCGCGCCTGAGCCTCTCGCCCATCGGCGAAGTGAAGTACATTTATGACGTGTTCGGGAATTCCATCGCGCTGGTGGATTTTCACGGCCCGGCGTCCGAACTGTCCATCGAGAGCATTCTGGAGCTGGACAGCTATGAGACTCCCGATCTCCAGATTCTTCTGGACCCGGCGGCGGCCACCTATCCCTTCGTTTATTCGAGCGAGGACCGCTTCGAAGCCTCGCAGATGCTGACCCCTCATTATCATGATGACGGGCAGGTGCGGCTCTGGCTTCAGCGGTTCGTGACGCCCGGCCAGTCAGTCGGCACGTTGGAACTGGTGGAGGCCATCAACGGTGCCATCAAGACCGACTTCACCTACAATGCCCGGGTCGAGGAGGGCACCCAGTCGCCGGCACGCACCCTGGAGCTTGGCTCGGGCACCTGCCGCGACTTCGCGTTGTTGTTCATCGAAGCGGTGCGCGAACTGGGCTTCGCCGCGCGCTTTGTGACCGGATACCTTTACACCTCGCATCTCGACCTGAACCTCAGCTCTCAGGAGGACGAGGTGAAGGGGGCGGGCGCAACCCATGCCTGGGCGGAGGTCTATCTGCCCGGCGCCGGCTGGATCGACTTCGATCCCACCAACGGCCTCATCGGCACCGACCATCTGGTGCGCGTGGCCGTGGTGCGGGATCCCCGGCAGGCCTCGCCCATCGTGGGCAGCTTCTTTTCCGAGAATCCGTCCGCCTTCCTGGGCATGGAGGTGGAAGTGTTCGTCTCCACCCGCCTGGCGCCACTGGCGCACGCGGAAACGGCCAGCGTCGGTTCCGCTATGGCGGATGACGGGGTGGTGGAGGGTGGCGGCCCCGAGGATGGCATCCCGGAACGGGAAGACGTCTCCGTCCCGGCCTGACCGGCGCACGACCTGATCTTTGACCATAAGCCAAGTCGCAAAACGTGCCTGCGTTCAGGCCCGCGCGCGCGGTGACGCCTGAAGCGCGCGGCGACGGCCAAAAGAAAGGGCGGGTCCGGCAATGGACCCGCCCTGAAAGGATACTTTGGAGGCGTCGATGACAGTGACCGACAGAGACATAACGCGTCGGTGGTTGCCCGGTTCCGTGTGCTGAGCCGGAAAAGCAAATGGGGCGCCAGGCGCCCCATTCACGATCACGTCAACCTGCGCCGCCAGTCCAGGACCGGCGGCAAAGCCATCAGGGGCAGGCCACGCGGTAGGAATTGCCATAGGCGTCGCGCGCCCAGCAGTTCTTCGGGGTGGTCGCCGCGCCGACGATGGCGCCGGTCGCGCCGCCGAGGACGCCGCCAACCACCGCGCCGCCCGCCGTGCCCGTGGCAAGGCCGCCAATGACAGCACCGGTACCGGCGCCGAGCAGGCCGCCGCCGACGGCACGGTCGGATTCCGAATACTGGCTGCAGCCGCCAAGCGCCAGAGCCGCTGCCACAACGATGATTGCCGCCCTCATATGTCTTCTCCTGATCACAGTTGCCGGCATCGCCGGTGGTCCGCCCAGTTTACCCATTTGTCTTCGAAGAGGCCCGGCGAACAGGTCTGCCCGACGAAGTCCTTTGCGGGGGCCGGCGCGAGCGCCGGACCGCCAAGCTCACCATATAAACCGTTGCAGCGCAGATGCCCAATACCGCCAAGGTCGAGGCGGCGGGATGCCGCGCCACGATCTGCTGTGTTCGGTCCGCCACATGTTCCAGTTCGCGCCCGGCTTCCCGCCGGCCGCGCCGCGCCGCCGAAAGGCCGGACGCGATCATTTCGCCTGCACGGGCACCGAAGCGCTCGGCCTGGTCTGCAAGTTCCTCGACAGCGGTGCCGGCCTGTCGGCGGGCATAGCGCGAGGTTTCGCGTGCGCGGATGCGGGCACCATCGGCCATATCCTCGGACAGGCGAGCAATCTCGCCCCGCAGGGTCTCGATCCTGTCCGCGATGTCCGTGCGGGAGCGCGAATCATATCCGAACATGTGCACCTTCCTGGCTGGCTCGGCGGGTCGCCGTTCCGGAAAGGAAACGCCTTTCATGCCACGCGGTTCCGCCCAAGTCGCGCGAAAGTGCCAACTTGTGCTATGGATATGGCATCCGGGCCGACGGCGTGCCCAGGGCGCAACGGCCCCTGCCGCACTGATAGGGCAGGGCGAAGCCGCACATGCAGGGCAGCCACTCCCGTCTGCCCGTCCCGTACTCCCGATATCTTTCGGGACGGAGACAGATTTGCAGAGGAGGCAAAGCCGTCTCACATGAAATCAGCCACGCTTGCGCTTAATTTTGCATCATGGCGACTTTTTGGTCTGTGTGTGGAACCTCAGCCGGAGCCTCGTCGTTCCCTATGTGAATTTTCGCCGATATCCAGCATTCAAAGGGAGGCAGTCGCTTCGCATGTCCATTTCAGCGCTGCGCCACGATCAGCTTTCATCTCGTCCCCATGGTGCCGCCCCGCCACGGGACGCTCCTGAGGCTGACTTCGATCTCGTGGCGCGACTTGATCCGCGCGAGACGGCTTTCTTCTTCGATGTGGACGGAACGCTGATCGATATCGCGGCGCACCCCGACGCGGTCGAAGTTCCTGCCCCGCTTGCGGCACATATCGAAGCGCTGTCAGGGCTTGCCGGCGGTGCGCTTGCACTGGTCAGTGGGCGCGAGGCGGCGGTTCTCGACCGCCTGTTCGCTCCCCTCAGTCTGGCGCTTTCAGGCGTGCACGGCGCCCAGATGCGTCGCAGCCCGAAGGGCGAGGTGGAAAGTCCCACAGCCGCAATGGATGCGGGCGTGCGCGTGCAGCTGCGCGACCTTGCCGCGCGCCTTGGCCTTCATGCCGAGGACAAGGGATGGAGCGTCGCGCTGCACTATCGCGATCGCCCGTCGGTGGCTGCCGATCTGGAAGAGGACATCGCCCGCATCCTTGCCGGTCATGCCCGCACCCTGACCGTCCTGCCGGGGCGCATGGTGTTCGAGGTCAAGAATCGCGGTCATGACAAGGGTGCGGCGGTGCGCGCCTTCATGGCCGAGGCGCCATTTGCCGGCCGCAGCCCGGTTTTTTTCGGTGACGATGTCACGGATGAAGCAGGTTTTGCCGCCGTCCGTGAACTGGGCGGGCTGGCTGTTTCGGTGGGACGCCGGCTGCCTGGAGCCGATGCCGTGCTGGCGGACGCCGAGATGGTGCGCGCCCTGATACGGCATGTCGTTCAATCCGCGGAAGGGAGGGCCTGATCGTGTCGCGCCTGATCGTGGTTTCAAATCGTGTCGCGGTGCCGGAAGCAAACGGCAAGTCGGCGGCGGGCGGGCTTGCGGTGGCAGTGAACGCCGCGCTCAAGGAACGCTCCGGGGTGTGGTTCGGCTGGAGTGGCCGCATCACCGAGGAGCCCTCCGACCGCCCGGTCGTCACCACCCGCAACCGCATCAAATATGCGGTGATCGACCTGAAGGACAGCGATTACCAGGAATATTACAACGGCTTCGCCAACCGTGTGCTGTGGCCCATCCTGCATTATCGCGTGGATCTGGCCGAATTCCAGCGGGCCGAACTGTCAGGCTATATCCGGGTGAACAAGCTGTTCGCCGACCACGTCTCCAAGATCCTTCAGCCGGATGATGTGGTGTGGGTGCACGATTATCACATGATGCCGCTCGCCAAATATCTGCGCGAGCGCGGCCACACCAACCGCATCGGCTTCTTCCTGCACATTCCGGTGCCGCCGCCGGAACTGATCCAGACCCTGCCGCGCCACGGTGAAATCCTCGGTTCGCTGGCCCATTATGATCTGGTGGGCTTCCAGACCGAGAGCGACCGCGACAATTTCGGCCGGTATCTCGTCACGCGCGGCGGGCAGGCCACCTCCGATCCCGGCGTCTTCGACGTTGCCGGCCGGCCGGTCCACATCGCAGCCTTTCCGGTCGGCATCGAGACCGAGGCGTTTGCCCGCCGCGCCCGCCATGCCGGACGCACCGATTATGTGAAGACGTTCCGCCGCAGCGTCGGTGCGCGCAAGCTCATCATTGGCGTAGACCGGCTGGATTATTCCAAGGGCATCCCGAACCGCCTTGAGGCGTTCGAGACCCTGCTGCGGACCCAGCCCGAATGGCACGACAAGGTGACCTTCGCGCAGATCACGCCCAAGAGCCGGACGGAAGTGCCGGAATATATCGAGATGGACCGTTTCCTCTCCCACAAGGCGGGCCAGATCAACGGGACCTTCGGCGACGTCGCCTGGACGCCGCTGCGCTATGTGAACCGCACTTATTCCCGCTCCGCGCTCGCCGGCTTCTACCGCGCTGCGGACGTGGCCATGGTCACCCCGTTGCGTGACGGCATGAATCTGGTGGCGAAGGAGTATGTGGCTGCCCAGGATCCCGATGATCCGGGCGTGCTGCTGCTGTCGCAGTTTGCCGGCGCTGCGGCCGAGCTTTCGGGCGGCGCGCTGATGGTGAACCCGCATGAGACCGAGGGGATGGCCGCCGCGCTGAAACGCGCGCTGGAAATGCCGCTGGACGAGCGTCGCGAGCGCCACCAGCGCATGATGGCGGTGCTGAGCCGCAACGACATCGACCAGTGGGCCGGCAACTTCCTCGACGCGCTGGCGCCTCCCGTGGCGCGCCCGGAGCCGGTCCTTCCCCGATCGGGCTCCACCCTGATGAGCGCCGGCTACGGCTGGCACGGCGTCCACGAGCCGGACTGGCAGTAACAGAACGGGCGCCGCTCTGGACCGGCGCCTGTTTCATCAAAGGACGAGGGCGCCCACCTCCGCCATGGCTTGCTTCATGGCGGTTTCGTCCGCATCGGTCCACGGGCGCGGCCCGGTGACATCATGGGCCGATACCCAGCCATAGACCCAGTCACCCTTGTAGACCGGCCCCACCATCTGCGACTTCGCCTTGAAGATCTGGATGAGCTGCCACGGCGGGTCGGCTTCCACCTTCGTGAGGTCTTCCTGCTTCAGGATTTCGCCGGTCCGGATGATCCACTGGATGGTCGCGGCGGCGCGGTGGTTGACCGAGGCGTCATTCATCATGGTGGGCGCGTCGTGGCGCAGCACCTCGGCGCAGGGCGTATC
>NCCY01000194.1 GCA_002279855.1 Rhizobiales bacterium 12-68-15 | reverse complement strand
AAATGGCGCAGGCTGTAGGGGGAATCCGTCAGGCCATGCACCAGCACCACGGCGCCCTTGGCCGCGCCGTCGGGCAGCATCTCGTAGGAGCGGTTCCAGTCGGTGGCGAAGCGGCCGGGATACGTGCGGGCGCCGGGAAAATAGCGGTTCTGCGCCGTGCGCTCGGCCTCCGGCACCCGCGCCGTGACATTGGCCGCGACCCCGGCAAAGACCTGTCGCTCGGCGTCCAGATAGCCGGCCCAGTCCATGGCATCGAGCGCTGAGGGCTCGGGCTCCGGCGCGGCATAGGTGTGCCAGGGGGCCAGCGCCGGCCCGCGCCATACCTCCACCACCCGGAGGGCAAGCGCGCCGGCCGCAAGGACCAGAAGGACCAGGACCAGACGGGTTACGAACCTCACCACGCGCACCCTGCCCTCCCGGACGGCCATTGCTTCCCGCACAGGCTTACCCATCGCCCAGAGGTTATGCAAATGGCAGCCGCGTGCGCGCCGCCGCATCGCGGATTTGTCAGACAGGGCCTTGGGAAAAGGGAGATTTTCCCCTGCCCAAATTGCCATCGCCCTTGCATTATCTTTCATCGGGCCAAGCGATTGCATACCCGCCATGATGTGGATCGTATACGGTCGCCATGCGCGGCCGCACAATGCTTCAGGAGGCGGTCAATGGGTCCGGTGGGTCGTCGTTTCATCATCCGCGCGCTGGCCGCGACAGTGGCGCTGTCCGGCACCTGGCTCGCAGGTCCCGCGCGGGCGGAGTTTCCCGAGCGCAACCTCGTCATGGTCATTCCCTTCCCGCCCGGCGGGCCGAACGATGTCATCGGGCGCATCACCGCGCAGAAGATGAATGACGCCTTCGGAAAGCCCGTGGTGGTGGAGAACAAGCCCGGCGCGGGCGGCTCCATCGCGCTGGACTATGTCGCCCGCTCGGCACCCGATGGCTACACCGGCATCCTGTCCTCCATGGGCTATGTGGTGAACCCGCTCATCGGCAAGACGCCCTACAAGGTGGAGGACCTGCGCCCGGTCTCCATCGTCACGGCCGGCCCCTCGGTGCTGGTGGTGCGCAAGGATCTGGACGTGAAATCGGTGGGCGACATCATCGCCCTCGCCAAGCAGAAGCCGGGCGCCCTCTCCTATGCCTCTTCGGGCAACGGCACGCCGCTGCATCTCGCCGCCGAGCTGTTCAAGTATCAGGCGGGCCTCGACATCCTCCACGTTCCCTACAAGGGTACGGGCGAGCTGATGGTGGACCTTGCGGCGGGGCGGGTGGACATGAGCTTCGTCAGCCCGCTCATCGCCGCCGCCTTCGTCAAGGACGGCCGCCTCAAGGCCATCGCCACCACCGGCAAGGCCCGCATGAAGGGCTGGGAGAGCGTGCCCACCGTCGCGGAATCCGGCCTGCCCGATTACGAGATCGAGGCGTGGTATCCGGTGCTCGTCCCAGCCGCCACGCCGGACGCGACCGTCGCTGCGCTCAACAAGGCCGTGGTTGCCGGCGTGAAGATGCCCGACGCGACCGAGAAGCTGGAAGGGCTCGGCCTTCGCGCCGTCGGCACCAGCGTTCCGGAAAGCGAGGCCTATGTGAAGGCGGAAACCGAGAAGTGGGCGAAGCTGGTGAAGGACGCCAACCTGCGGGCCGACTGACCGGGCCGGACCGTCCGCCCCCTCGCACGGTCGGGCGCATGCCCGGCCGTGCCATCCCCCTGCTCGCAACAGCCGCAGCCGCTTGACACATTTCATTAGTATAGAAACAATCTCGTCCTGATGCGGCCGAACGGCCGTATAAAGCCGCCAGAACAACCAGAGGGGCGGACGGATGGACGAGGCAGGGGCCGCACCGTGCGCGGGCCATGGCACGGGCGTGCGGGGGCCGGAATGGCCGGCATAAGCCTGACCGTGAACGGCGCCGCGCATCTGCTCGACCTTCCCGCCGACACGCCCCTTCTCTACGTTCTGCGCAATGATCTCGGCCTCAACGGGCCGAAATTCGGCTGCGGCCTCGGGGAATGTGGCGCCTGCACGGTGCTGATGGACGGGGTCGCCGCACGCGCCTGCGTCACCCGCCTCGCCACCGCGGAAGGGCGCGCCATCATCACCCTCGAAGGGCTCGGCGGGCCGGCGGCGCTGCATCCGGTACAGGAGGCCTTCATCCGCGAACAGGCCGCGCAATGCGGCTATTGCCTCAACGGCATGATCATGACCACCGCCGCCTTTCTCGCCCGCACCCCCGACCCCACGGAGGCCCAGGTGCGCCACGCCCTGCGGCACAATCTGTGCCGGTGCGGCACCCATGTGGAAATCCTGCGGGCGGTGCTGACCGCCGCGCGGCTGATGGCCCAGCGGGAGGCGGGCGAAGCATGAGCGAGCCCGTCTTCTCGCCCGACGACCTGCTGGCCCGCGACGGCACGCTGGCGGTGCTGCGCCCGGCGCAGCATGTGCGCGGCCTCGTGCCCAGCGCGCCGCCGAAGGAGGGTGCGCTCGACCTGTTCCTGATGCTGGACGATGCCGGCCGCGTGCTCGCCTTCAACGGGCATGTGGACCTCGGCACCGGAATCCGCACCGCCCTCGCCCAGATCGCGGCGGAGGAACTGGACGTGCCGCTGGACCGGGTCACCATGGTTCTCGGCCATACCGGCGGCACGCCGAACCAGGGCGCCACCATCGCCAGCGACAGCATCCAGGTATCAGCCGTGCCCCTGCGCCGCGCCGCCGCGCAGGCGCGCCACCATCTGGTGGCCCTCGCCGCGCAGGCGCTGGGGGTGCCGGCGGACGACCTCACGGTGACGGACGGTGTGGTGCACCTGCGGGCCGGCGGCAATGCCGGGCTCTCGTATGCCGACCTGCTCTCAGGCCGGCGGGACCGGCTGGTGCTAGCGGACAGCGTCGCGCTGAAGCCGGTGTCCGAGCATCGCATCGTCGGCCAGCGCGTGCCGCGCGTGGACATTCCCGCCAAGGCGACGGGCCAGTTCGTCTATGTGCATGACGTGCGCGTGCCCGGCATGCTGCATGGCCGCGTGGTGCGCCCACCTTATGCGGGCGTGGACGCGGGCGACTTCATCGGCTCCAGCCTCATCCGCGTGGACGAGGCCTCCGTCGCTCACATTCCCGGCGTGGTGGCCGTGGTCACCATGGGCGATTTCGTCGGCGTGGTGGCCGAGCGCGAGGAGCAGGCGGCGGAGGCCGCGCGCCGGCTGGTGGTGGAGTGGAAAGAGCCACCCGCCCTGCCGGACCTGAAGGACGTGGCGAACGCCCTGCGGGCCAATCCGGCCCGCCCCCGCCTTCTGGCGGCGCATGGCGATGTGGACGCCGCCCGCGACGGGGCGGCGCAGGTGCTGGATCGCACCTATGTCTGGCCCTACCAGATGCACGCCTCCATCGGCCCCTCCTGCGCGGTGGCGGATGTGCGGGGGGACGGGGCGACGGTGTGGTCGGGCACGCAGAACCCCTACCCGCTGCGCGCGGACATCTCCCTTTTGCTCGGCCTGCCGGAAGAGGCCATCGAGATCATCCGCCACGAGGCGGCGGGCTGCTATGGCCGCAACTGTGCGGACGACGTGGCGGCGGACGCGGCCCTGCTCTCCCGCGCGGTGGGGCGGCCCGTGCGCGTTCAGCTCACCCGCGAACAGGAGCACGCCTGGGAGCCGAAGGGCGCGGCGCAGCTCATGGAGATCAAGGGCGGGCTGAACGGGGACGGGACCCCGGCGGCCTATGACTTCTCCACCCGCTATCCTTCCAACGCCGCCACCACGCTGGCGCTGCTGTTGACGGGGCGCGTGCCGGCGAACAATCCCGTGTTCGAGATGGGCGACCGCACCGCCGTGCCGCCCTATGCCTATGACAATCTGCGCGTCACCGCGCACGACATGGCGCCCATCGTGCGCGCGGCCTGGCTGCGGGGCGTCTCCGCTTTGCCCAACTCCTTCGCGCACGAAAGCTATATCGACGAACTGGCGGCGGCGGCGGGCGTGGACCCGGTGGAGTATCGCCTGCGCCACCTGCACGATCCGCGCGCGGTGGACCTCGTGAAGGAAGTGGCGGACCGCGCCGGCTGGGCGCATCGCACGGCGCCGCGCCGCGAGGTGGTGGCCGGCGACGTGGTGCGCGGGCAGGGCTTTGCCTATGCCCTCTATGTCCATTCGAAGTTTCCCGGCTATGGCGCGGCCTGGTCCGCGTGGGTCGCGGAGGTGGAGGTCAACACCGCGACCGGCGACGTGGCGGTGAAGCGGGTGACGGTGGGCCAGGATTCCGGCCTCATGATCAATCCCGCCGGGATCGAGCACCAGATCCACGGCAATGTCATCCAGTCCACCAGCCGCGCGCTGAAGGAAGAGGTGAGCTTCTCGCAGACCGAAGTGGCGAGCCGGGAATGGGGCGCCTATCCCATTCTCACCTTCCCCGAGGTGCCGGTCATCAACGTGGTGCTGATGCCGCGGCCGGACGAGCCGCCGCTGGGCAGCGGGGAATCCGCTTCGGTGCCCTCCGCAGCGGCCATCGCCAACGCCATCTTCGATGCCACCGGCGTGCGGCTGCGCGAACCTCCCTTCACGCCCGACAAGGTGCGCGCCGCGCTCGCCGGCACGGCGCCGCCGGAGCCGGAGCCGCAAGCGCCCTCCCGCAGGCGGTCCTGGTTCACCGCCGCCGGCGCGGCGCTGGCGGGCGCGCTGGGCATGGCCGCCATCGCCCTGCCGCTGCGTGGAGCCATCGCCCCCATCACGCCGCCGGACCCTTCCGGCTTCTCGGCGGACATGGTGGCGCGCGGGCGCCAGCTTGCGGCGCTGGGCGATTGCGCGGTGTGCCACACCGTGCCGGGCGGCGCTGTGAATGCTGGCGGGCGGGCCATGGAGACGCCGTTCGGCACGGTCTATTCCACCAATCTCACGCCCGACCCGGAAACGGGCATCGGCCGCTGGTCCTATGCCGCCTTCGAGCGGGCCATGCGCGAGGGCATCTCGCGGGACGGGCATCATCTCTATCCCGCCTTCCCCTACACGTCCTTCACCCGCACCTCGGACACCGACCTTCAGGCGCTCTATGCCTATCTGATGTCGCAGCCGGCGGTCTCCGCGCCGACGCCGGAGGCGCGCATGACCTTCCCCTTCAATGTGCGCCCGCTGATGGCCGGCTGGAACGCGCTGTTCCTGAAGACAGGGCAGCTTGAGGCCGACCCGGCGCAGTCTCCGCAATGGAACCGGGGGCGCTATCTGGTGGAAGGGCTTGGCCATTGCGGGGCCTGCCACACCCCGCGCAACGCCTTCGGCGCGGAGAAGACCGGCGCGGCGCATCTCGCCGGTGCCATGGTGGACGGCTGGGAGGCCCCTGCCCTCACCGCCTTGTCCAAGGCCCCCATCCCGTGGAGCGAAGCCGACCTGTTCGCCTATCTGCGCACCGGCTTCTCGCCCCACCATGGCACGGCGGCGGGCCCCATGGGGCCGGTGGTTCAGGAACTCGCCCACCTGCCGGATGCAGACATCCGCGCCATGGCCACCTATCTCGCCTCCTATGCCGGCCCGCCGCTGGCCGATCCCGCCGCGAGGGCCGAAGCGCTTCAGGCGCAGGCGGAGAGCGGCTTGCGTCCGCTCGATACGACGGGCGGCAAGCTCTATGAGGGCGCCTGCGCCGCCTGCCATTCGGAGGCGGGACCGACCCTGTTCGGCGTGCGGCCCGCGCTGGCGCTCAACACCAATGTGCATGCGGCGCGGCCGGACAATCTCATCCGGGTGATCCTTGA
>NCCY01000403.1 GCA_002279855.1 Rhizobiales bacterium 12-68-15 | reverse complement strand
CCGCTGGCGGTCGCACTGGCCGGGGCCGGCCGCGCCGTGCTGGACCTTGCCCTTCCGCCGACCTGCATCTCCTGCGGCGCCATCATGCGGGATGCGGGGGGCCTGTGCGGCGTCTGCTGGGGGCGGATGACGCTGATTTCGCCCCCGGTCTGCCATCGGCTCGGCACGCCGTTCGCGATTCCCCCATTTCCCGGAGACGGGCCGCCGGTGTCGGCGGAAGCCCTGGCCGATCCGCCCGCCTTCGACCGCGCGCGGGCGGCCGTGCTGTTCGGCGCGGTGAGCCGAGACCTCGTGCACCGGCTGAAATATGGCGACCGGCTGGATCTTGCCGCCCCCATGGCCCGGCTGATGGCGCAGGCCGCGCCGGACCTGATCCGCGAGGCGGACGTGATCGTGCCGGTCCCGCTGCATCTGCTCCGGCTCTGGCGCCGGCGCTTCAACCAGTCCGCCTTGCTGGCCCGAAACCTCGCCGCAGCCAGCGGAAAGCCGGTTCACCTCGAAGCCCTGCAGCGGGTGCGGCCGACACCCTCGCAGGTGTCCCTGAGCCGCGCGGAGCGCCGCGCCAATGTCAGTGGCGCCTTCCGCGTGCCGGCCATGGCGGCCCCTGCCGTGGCCGGACGGCGGGTGCTTCTGGTGGATGACGTTCTCACCACGGGGGCCACGCTGGACGCCTGCGCCCGCATGCTGCGCCGCAGCGGCGCGAGGGGTGTGGACGCCCTTACCTTCGCACGGGTTGTCGAAGACTGGTGAGAAGACGTATCATGCAACAAAATGGTGACGGGATTTCCGACCGTCCCGCCGAGGCTTGCATGAAATCCATCACGATCTACACCAAGAGTTGGTGCTCCTATTGCCACGCCGCCAAGGAGTTGCTGCGGCGCAAGGGATGGACCTTCACGGAAATCGATGTCACCACCGACCCCGCCGGCCAGCAGGCCATGACACAGCGCTCCGGTGGCCGCACCACCGTTCCGCAGATCTTTTTCGATGACACCCATGTGGGCGGATGCGACGATCTCTACGCGCTAGAGCGCGAGGGCCGGCTGGACGCGCTGGCTGCGGCCTGAGGCGGTCCGCGCGAGGGCCGGCTGGACGCGCTGGCTGCGGCCTGAGGCGGTCCGGCCCCGCTTGCCAGCCCGCCCATTCCGTGGAATGGCCTGAAGGGGCCTGATCCGACACGGTTGTGAGCACAGCAGATGAACCCTGTTCCCACCGTTCTGCGCATTGGCCTGGTGCAGTTGCGCAGCGGGCGCGATGTCTCCGCCAATATCGAGGCCGCCTCGGCCCTCATCCGGGAAGCGGCGCGCTCCGGCGCGCGCTATGTCCAGACGCCCGAGATCACCAACCTCATGGAGCTGGACCGCGCTGTCCTGTTCGAGCGGCTGCGACCGGAGGAAGAGGACACCGCGCTGGCCGCCTTCCGGGCGCTGGCGCGGGAACTGGCGATCCATCTGCATGTGGGGTCGCTGGCGCTGAAGGTGTCCGAGGCCCGCGCGGTCAACCGGGGCATCCTGATTTCGCCCGAGGGGGAGATCACGGCCCGCTACGACAAGATCCACATGTTCGACGTGGACCTGGAGGGGGGC
>NCCY01000193.1 GCA_002279855.1 Rhizobiales bacterium 12-68-15 | reverse complement strand
AACCCGCCGGAACGCGAACACCAGCACGGTGAGGATGCCCAGAACCAGCGCGCCGGCCACCGACCAGATGGCGGAGACCGAATTGACGGCAAGGCTCACCTCCGTGGCGCCGGGCGTGAGAAGCGCGCGGGCGGTTTCGCCGTAGAAGCGCGGAATGCCCCAGCCGAGCGCGAGATTGGCGACCCCGACGACCACGAGGGGAAGAATGGCGATGAGCGGATGGATGGCCGCTTCATCGGCCAGCGCCGCCGGCTCGTTCGTGTGCCCCTCGCCATAGCCCTCGCCCGCACGGGCGGCCTGACGGCGGCGGACATCGAGATAGGCGACGCCCGTCGCCAGCATGAACGCCGCGCCCACGAAGCCGAGGATGGGCGCCGCATAGGCCGTGGTGTGGAAGAAGGTGGTGGGGATGATGTTCTGGATCTGCGGCGTGCCGGGCAGCGTGTCCATGGTGAAGGAAAATGCCCCGAGCGCAACGGTGGCCGGCAGCAGCCGCTTCGGGATGCCCACCTGCCGGAACAGCTCGGCGCCGAACGGATAGACCGCGAACACGACCACGAACAACGACACGCCGCCATAGGTGAGCACCGCGCCCACCAGAACCACCGCAAGGATCGCCTGGCTCGGCCCCAGCACCTTGATGATGGCGGAGACGATGGCGCGCGAAAATCCGGACAGTTCGATCACCTTGCCGAACACCGCGCCGAGCAGGAACAGGGGAAAGTAGAGCTTCAGGAAGCCCACCATCTTGTCCATGAACAGGCCGGTATAGAGCACCGGCACGGCGCTCGGGTCCGTCAGCAGCACCGCACCCAGAGCGGCAACAGGCGCGAACAGGATGACGCTGAAGCCGCGATAGGCCACGAACATGAGGAAGGCGAGCGCGCCGAGACAGACAAGAAAGCTCATGATGACGTCCTGCATGGGAACCTGAGGTTCCGTTTCCGGCCGCGACGGGCACGTCCTGACGCAACCGTCGCCCGGTGCGCGCGACTCTGCGCCCGACGCGCCAGCCTGGACCGATGTCTAGAATAGGCCGGCCCCGGATGGCAGCCGTATTCTGGTGCGACATGGCCATACCAAGGTCTGGGGTGTCACGGGGCGGGCGGGGGCGCCCGTGTTCCTGCGCCGAGCAGGCGCGGCAGGATGCGGGCCACCAGAGGCGTGAGCAGAGCCTGTGCCACCAGAACCACCACCAGCCCGCCGATGATGCCCACCAGCCGGTCGATGGCGGGCAGGATATCGGGGGAGGGGGCAAGCCCCTGCACCATGGCCATGATGACCGCGATGCCCGCCTGATGGCCGCTATAGGCCGCATCCCCGCTGCCGTGCTTCACATGGCAGGACACATAGAGGCCGAGGAACAGCATCAGCACCCATGCGATGATGTTGTCATCCACCACATGCATGCAGGCGAGCCCATAGAGCCCGCCAAGGATGCAGCCGGAAACGCGGTTCACGGCGGTCCAGGCGGGCTCCCGCTGCAGCGACACCATGATGACGAACGCTGTCACCGGCGTCTGGCCGAGGCCGGGAAGCTGAAGGCTCTCCCAGATGACCGGAATGAGCGCCACCGCGATGCCGCCGGTCACGGCCACCACGAGCAGTGGCTGGTCAACCGGGGTGGTGAAGATGCCGGGCTTCTTCGGTGCCGGCTTGCGGATGCGATCGGGGGCGAACATCGCGTCCACCGCGAAGGCGACCCCCACCCCCACCATGATCTCCAGAGCGCGATAGACCGCGACATTGAGCGCGCCCTCCGGATTTCCCAAGGCGCCGAACATGACGAGGATGACGGTGACCGCGCCCAGCAGGGCGGCATAGCCGTGGGTGGAACGCTCCATGCCGTAGAGGCCGAAGATGGAGGCGCCGGCACAGATGAACTGGAAGATCAGGTGATCCGCCACGAAATGCGCGCCGAAATAGCCCACCGCCGCGCCTGCGATCGTCCCGAGACATCTGTCTATGGAACGGCTGAGGGAGGCGGCGAAATCCTTCTGGATGATGGCAAGGCCAGTAATGCCCGCCCATGCGGGGTCTTCCAGATGCAGCGCCATGGCCAGCAGCATGGCAAGCACGCAGGAGAGCGAGGTGCGGAAGGCAAGGTGCGCCGTCGGCCCGGAGAGGCCGCCTCACGGGAAGACGAGCACGCGGGCGTCCGCGCCCATGAACAGCGGCACGCCCTCCGGCCGCGGGTCCAGCACCATCTGCACCGGCAGACGCCGCGCGAGGCGGATCCAGTCCGTTGTCGGGGCGACATAGGGGAGCAGTCGGTCCGGCTCCTGCGCGCGCGCGATGCCGCGCCCGACGCCGGTGATGCGCGCCGGGAACAGGTGCCAGGGGTGGCTGTCCAGCCACACCCACGCCCGCATGCCGGGCTTCAGGTCAGACGCGATATATTCCTTGAAGTTGGCGACGATGCGCCACTGCGTGTCATCAACGATGCCCACCAGCGGCACGCCGACACTGGCGAACGCGCCCGGCCGCAGCGACAGGTTGGTGACATATCCCTTCACCGGCGCGGTGATGCGGGTGCGGGAGAGGTTGTATTCGGCGATGGCGAGGTCGGCTTTCGCGATCTCCACCTGCGCCTCTGCGGCCGTCACTTCCCCGGTGTTCACGCGTGCCTGCGCCTGGGCCTGTTCCAGCGCATCGATGGCGCCCTGGCGATTGTCGGTGGCGCGGTCCAGCATCTCCTGGGACAGCGCCTGATCCTCCACCAGCGGGCGGATGCGGTTATATTCCTGCTCGGCAAGGAGAAGGGCGGCACGGGCCGAGTCCACGTTGGCCGTCAGCACGGCCGTCGCATCCTGCTTCACCGCCACCGCCGCGCGGGCGCTTTCCACCTGCCGGCGCTTGAGGTCCACGTCCAGCCGGAACGGCGTGTCGTCGATGACCGCCAGCAGCGTTCCCGCCTCCACCGCCTGATCATCCACGACCGCGACGGACGTCACGATGCCGGAAATTTCCGGCGCCACCGCCACGAAGTCGGAGCGCACATAGGCGTCTTCCGTATAGGCGATGAACATGGTCGGGACGAAATAGACAAAGGCCACCAGCAGCAGGATCGCGCCGACGAGCCACGGCAGCCGCGCGCCGGAGGCGGGGGGAGGTGCGATGTTGGTCTCGGGGGAAGAAGCGGTCACGCCCTGATTCCAGCTGATCGAAGACAGTCAGCGCCTTTATAGTCCGGGAGCAGGGGCAGCCGGCAAGCGCGAAGCGGCTTATCCGCCTGAAAATGCGACGCTTTGCCGTTTATCGCGGGCGTCTTCGCGCAACAGCTTGAGCATGGCAGGACGGCGGAGGCGGCAGGCGCCTCCGCCGGTGCCGCTCAGTGCCGCTCACTCTGCCGACATGGAGATCACGGTCTCGAACCCACCGAAGATCATGCGCATGCCGTCGAACGGCATGTTGTCCTTGTCGAACTGCATGCGGGGATCGGCCATCACCTTCTTCATGGTCTCGTCGCGTGCCGCACGGGACGGATAGGTGATCCAGGAAAACACGATCACTTCATCCGGCTCGGCCTTCACCGCCATGGGAAAGGACGTGACCTTGCCCTCCGGCACGTCCTCGCCGATGCATTCCACATAGGTGAGCGCACCATGCTCCATCCAGGCCTCGCCGGCCCCTGTCGCAAGGGCCTTGTAGGCATCGAGGTTGGCCTTCGGCACGGCGAGCACGAAACCATCAACATAGACCATCGGGTGTTCCTTCCTTTGCGTCAGGGAGACCCGAGGACGATGGCGGGTGCCGCCTCCCGACAGGTCTTTCGATAAAATGACGCATTTTCCCGTCCCGGACAGCCGCAGCCGGGTGTGAAATGCAGAATGGCCCGGCATTGCTGCCGGGCCATTCTGGATATGTCGTGGCTGTCAGGCCGTCAGCGTCAGGCCGAGGGCGGCGGGGCCACCTCGGCGGGGCGGTAGATCTCGCTGCCGCCCTCGCGGAACTTGCGGGACATGTCCGCCATGCCGGCCTCTGCGCCCGACATGTCGGCGGCCTCGATCTTCAGCTCCTGAGAGATCTTCATGGAGCAGAATTTCGGCCCGCACATGGAGCAGAAATGCGCGACCTTGGCGCCTTCCGCCGGGAGGGTCTCGTCGTGATAGGCCTGCGCCGTTTCCGGATCCAGCGAGAGCGCGAACTGGTCGCGCCAGCGGAACGAGAAGCGGGCCCGTGAGAGCGCGTCGTCCCGGATGCGGGCGGCCGGGTGCCCCTTGGCAAGGTCGGCCGCATGGGCGGCGATCTTGTAGGAGATGACGCCGGCCTTCACGTCGTCCCGGTCCGGTAGGCCGAGATGCTCCTTCGGCGTGACGTAGCAGAGCATGGCGGTGCCGAACCAGCCGATCATCGCCGCACCGATGGCGGAGGAGATATGGTCGTAGCCGGGCGAGATGTCGGTCACCAGCGGGCCGAGGGTGTAGAACGGCGCCTCGTGGCAGATCTTGAGCTGCTTCTCCACATTCTCGCGGATCAGGTGCATGGGCACATGGCCCGGCCCTTCGATCATCACCTGGCAATCATATTTCCAGGCAATCTCGGTGAGTTCGCCCAGAGTCTCCAGTTCGGCGAACTGGGCCGCGTCATTGGCGTCTGCGATGGAGCCGGGGCGCAGGCCGTCGCCCAGCGAGAAGGCGACGTCGTACCAGGAGAAGATCTCGCAAAGTTCCTCGAAATGCTCGTAGAGGAAGCTCTCCTTGTGGTGGGCAAGGCACCACTTCGCCATGATGGAGCCGCCGCGCGAGACGATGCCGGTGACCCGGTTCGCGGTGAGCGGAATATAGGGCAGCCGCACGCCGGCATGCACCGTCATATAGTCCACGCCCTGCTCGGCCTGCTCGATCACCGTGTCGCGGAACACCTCCCAGGTGAGGTCCTCGGCCACGCCGTTCACCTTCTCCAGCGCCTGATAGATCGGCACCGTGCCGATCGGCACCGGCGAGTTGCGGATGATCCATTCGCGGATGGTGTGGATGTTCTTGCCGGTGGACAGGTCCATCACCGTGTCAGCACCCCAGCGGGTGGACCACACCAGCTTGTCCACTTCCTCGGCAACGCCCGAGGTCACGGCGGAATTGCCGATATTGGCGTTGATCTTCACCAGGAAGTTCCGGCCGATGGCCATCGGCTCGGTTTCGAGATGGTTGATGTTGTTGGGGATGATGGCGCGGCCGCGGGCCACTTCCTGCCGCACGAACTCGCCGGTGATGTCCACAGGAATGGCAGAGCCGAGGCCCATGGCGTGGTGGTTCGGGTGGGCGCCGCCATTGGCGCGGGCGAGGTTTTCGCGCGCGGCCACATATTCCATTTCCGGCGTGACGATGCCGGCGCGGGCATAAGCCATCTGCGTCGGCCGCTTGCCTGCCTTGGCCCGCAGCGGCTTGCGCCCGGTGCGGTCGAAGGTGGGCAGGTGGGAGACCTGTCCCGGCTTCAGGCCGTCATCTTCCGGCTTCTGGGCGCGGCCTTCCACCTCTTCCACGTCGCCCCGCTCCAGCACCCAGCGGCGGCGGAGTTCCGGCAGGCCCTTGGTCAGGTCGATGATGGCCTCTGAATCGGTATAGGGGCCGGACGTGTCGTAGACGCGCAGCGGCCGCTCGGCCGGATCGGACAGTCCGATCTCGCGCATGGCGACGAGAATGTCCGGCTGCGTGGCGGGAACGTGCACCTTGCGCGAATGGGGCAGGGCGCCGGTGGTGACTTTCAGGGAGGACGTGGAGGCTTCATCAAGCATGCGGATCTCCTTCAAGCTTTCGCTTCCAGTGAGATCCGGGACGCGCTTCAGGAGACGGCTGGCGCCAGGGTGCCATTGCGGGCGTGGCTGTTCCGATCCCTTCGCCGGCATGACCCGGATCAGGTTCGAAGGGTCATCGCGGCGCTGGCCGTCATGACGACGAACCAGATGGCGATCTCTCAGCCCCCTCGCAGGGCTCCCCTTGGAATCGCTCAACAGTGTTGGTTATCCGGCCTGCTGTCAACGCTGCGCCGCACAATGCCCTTCGGCCTGCATGCCGGCCCGGTCTGCCCCGCTGCGCCTCACAAGGCGCCGAGCGCGGTCCACAGGCCCATCCGCTCCTTCAGGCACCACTCCACGCTCTCCGCCACCACCGCGCGCTGTTCGGATGGCTCGGTGATGACCCGGTTCTCCAGCCGCAAGGGAATGCCGGCTGCTTTGAGCCGGCGGATGATGACATCGGTGACCGGCCCCGGCTCGGGCGGCGTTCCCGTGGCCACCGCATGGAAGACGGATGCCTCCATGGTCTGGAGCGTCATGCCCGATCCCGTGACCGGCAGGCTGATGGAGGCGGTGGCGGTGCGCTGCTCGGCCACTTCCTGCGTGGAGGCGATGTTGAACAGCTGCGCGGACGCCGAGATGCGCCCGAAGGCGCCGGGCGGGATCGGCGTCGCCTGCGCCGTGCCCACCAGCACGCCGGCGATCTCCACCAGCGAGGGCGCGCCTTCCGGCTTTGCGCGCATCGCGATGGCGTGCAGGTCCGCAAGGGTGCGGGGACCTTGCGCCAGCGCGTCGAAGATCGGCTCGTAATGCGCCTTCGGCAGTTCGGCCGTGCCAGCGGGGACGTCCATCTTGGTCTTGGCTTCGCTGCGCGGCACCATCAAAGCGAGGCCATAGCCCGCCAGTTCCCGGTCGCGCACCGCATCCGGCACGGTGCGGGGGCCGCGCACGAACAGGTCGCGGCGGAAGGCGCGGGTGACGAGATAGTCCTTCAGCGTCTCCCGCAGCGGCCCGGCCGGCACCCGTTCCAGCGCCTCGCGATGCTCCGGGCGCAGGGAGAGGTCGGGGAAGTTCTGGAGCAGGCCGGTCGCGCCCACATAGCGCAGCTTGGCGTCCGCCAGCAGGCGCGCCGTGTCGATGTGATAGAGCGGCTTCCACTCGCTGTTGAGATATTCGTGGGCCAGATAGACCGCGCGGTCGGACTCTGCGCCCTTGCCGTCGCGGATGCTGGAGAGCAGCTTGGCATCCCCGAGCGTGCCTGCGCCCGCCTTCTGGAGCGCCTCCACCAGGGCAAGGCCCTGCATGACCCGCTCGTCGCTGCGGCCCTGCATGAACTGGGCGCTTTCCGCCAGCAGCTTCTGCACCGGCAGAAGCGCGGTCCATCCCGGCATGGCGTTGTAGGTGACCAGCGCCGCCCCGCCCGGCTTCAGGCGGCGGTTGAGGAAGTGCGTGATGTGGCGGCGCCCCTCGTCCGAGATCCACGACCAGACGCCATGCATGGTGACGAGGTCGAAGTCCGGCAGGTCGTCCCGCGCGTTCATCTCCTCGAAGCTGAGTTCCAGGAACTGGATATTCTCAAGCTTCGCCGCCTTTGCCGCCGCGCGGGCGCGGGCGATGTGGGCGGGGTTGAAGTCGATGGCCACCACCTGCGCGTCGGGATTGCTGGCCGCGATGATGTTGGCCGTCACACCCTGCCCGCAGCCCAGTTCGCAATAGGTGTGGCCGGCGCCGGTTTCCGGCGGCGCAAAGCCGTTGACCAGGCAGGCGAGCGCGATATGGGCCGGCGTCTGGTCCACATAGAGGCCGGGGAGATACTCGACATCGCTCACATAGCCGGAAGCCCATTCGTTCATCTGATCTGTCCCTTGAAGCGGAAGCCGGCCGGTCAGGCGATGCGGCCAATGGAGAAGACGGCGTCGGAACGGTCCACCGGGCTGGGTGCGCTGAGCAGCCAGGCGGTCTGGCCGAGCCGTGCGCCGCCCGTGTCGGCAGGTCCAAGAGCCAGGCGCGACGGAGGCACTGCTCTTGCCTTGACGGTCACGTTCACGTCGAAGGAAAATTCAAAGCCGCAATAGAGTTCGACAAGGTCGGCGATAAGGTTCGCCAGCGGTCCGTCCGGCAGCAGGGCGCGTAGCGTC
>NCCY01000192.1:5302-11497 GCA_002279855.1 Rhizobiales bacterium 12-68-15 | reverse complement strand
CATAGGCGATTTCGGCATTGCCGCCGCGCGACATCACGTAATCACCCACGGCTAGGGGCATGCCGGCCGTGCCGGACATGAAGCCCGCGCCACGGTTGACGAGCACCTGACCATCGACGTTCGCGAGAACCGCAGGGCCACAGGGCGCAGCGAAAGCAGCACCCGAAGTCAGGATCACCGAAGCGATCACGCCCGCTGAAACAAGTTGCCGCCGCATCAGCCCCATCTCCAATTCCACAATCTCTTGCCATGACAGATACCACGGCGGGTGGGGGCGGGCAATGGCGGGTTGTGTCTCGCGGTGGACGAAGGCGGCCCCATTGTGGCCTCAGAGCCACAATGGGGTGTCGAAAAAGACATTTTCGCGGTCAGGGTACCGTTTTGGTGGGGTTGAGAGGTATTATGCAGGGTGTGCCCGTTTGGGTTGAGCTAGGTCTTGGCTGCTCCCGAGAATCGCCACGCATCCGGTCACCACCGCCGGGACCACCCCGATCAGCCCGCCCATGACGCCGGCGCGGAAGTCGCCCAGTTCGTTGGAGGCACTCACCACCACCTGGTTCACCGCGTTCACCCGCCCCTGCATGGGCGCGGGGGTGGCAAGCTGGACGATGGTGGTGCGCACCACCACGCTCACCATGTCCGCGCTCCCGGCAATGGCAAGGGCAAGGCAGGACAGGCTGAGGGAGGTGGAGAGGCCGAAGACCAGGGTGGCGATGCCGTGCAGGGCCACCGCGCCGAGAAAGAGGGGGCCGGCCCGGCGCTTGAGCGGAAAGCGCGCCAGCGTCATCGCCATCAGCACCGCGCCCACGGCGGGCGCGGCCCGCAACAGGCCGAGGCCCAGCGGGCCGGAGGCGAGAATGTCCTTCGCATAGACCGGCAGCAGCGCCACCACGCCCCCGAGCAGCACCGCGAACAGGTCCAGCGAGATGGCCCCCAGAATGAGCGGCCGGCGCCAGACGAAGCGGATGCCTTCGACGACCCGCTCCACCATGCTGTCGCCGGCCGCGACACCGGATTCCGTTGCCGGCGGAATTTGCAGCCGCCACCACAGCAGGCCCGAGGCGAGGGCGAGCAGGGTAGTTGCGCCATAGGAGGCTTCGAGCCCCAGAATGAGCAGCAGCCCGGCGATGGCGGGGCCTACGATGATGGCGAACTGGCCGGCGCTGGAGGCCCACGCCACGCCCCCCGCAAGACGCGTGGGTCCGAGAATCTGGGGCAGGAGGGCAGGCAGCGCGACCCGCTGCACCGCCGCGCCCGTGCCGAATACGGCGGTCAGCGCGATATAGGGGGCCACCTGATCCACCCCGGACAGGGCCATCAGCAGGAAGCCGCCGGTGGCGAGCGCGAGAATGACCGAGGACAGCGTCATCAGCAGCGAGCGGCTGACCCGGTCCGCCCAGTCGCCGATCAGCAGGCCGAACAGCACCATGGGCACGAACATGGCGAGGCCCACATAGCCGAGCGCCACCGGGTCCGCGCTGATCTCGTAGATGTGCCAGCCCACCACCACCGCCTGCATGCGGGTGACAAGCTGGCTCAGCAGGCGCCCCGCCAGATAGGCGCGGAACAGGGGATCCTTGAGCAGGTGTGCGTCGGGATCGGAGGCGCCGGGGGGATCGCCCATCAGGCTGAGGTGTCCGTGTGGAGATGCGCGGCAGGAGCCTGCAGCAGGGCAAAGATGTAGGCGTGTTTCGCGGGCCCCGGAATCACCCAAAGGGCGCGCCTCAAGGTGGGCTTCGCGCCCGGGTTGCGGCGCGGCCGCGACGGCCCGCCCGCCTCCGCCCGGAGACGGAGCCGGCGGACCGGTCTATCGCTCGGTCAGCTTCAGCTCGATGCGCCGGTTGCGGGAGAGGGCGTCTTCCGAGGTGGCGGGGTCGATGGGCTGATACTCGCCGAAGCCCGCCGCGATCAGGTGCTGGGGCTGGACCCCCTTGCTGATCAGATACTGCACCACCGCGATGGCGCGCGCCGCCGACAATTCCCAGTTGGAGGGGAATTGCGGGGTGGAGATGGGGCGCGAATCGGTATGCCCGTCCACCCGCAGCGCCCAGTTGATGTCGGGCGGAATCTGCTTTTCCAGTTCCAGGATGGCGCTTGCCAGCTGGTCGAGCGCGGCCAGCGCCTCCGGGCGGGGCGTGGCGGAGCCCCGGTCGAAGAAAACCTCGGACTGGAACACAAACCTGTCGCCCACCACCCTTATGTCCGGGCGGTTGCCGAGGATTTCCCGCAGCCGGCCGAAGAATTCGGAGCGGTAGCGGCTCAGCTCCTGCACCCGCTGCGCCAGCGCCACATTGAGGCGGCGGCCGAGGTCGGCGATCTTCGTCTGGCTCTCCCGGTCGCGCTTCTCCGAGACGTTGAGGGCTTCCTCAAGGGCGGCCATCTGGCGGCGCAGTGCCAGAATCTGCTGGTTCAGGATGTCGATCTGCTGGAGGGCGCGGGCGGCGGCCTCCTTCTGCATGTCCAGTTCGCGGGCGAGGGCGGGCTCGCGGGAGGTGTCGGGGGCAGCGGGGATGCTCCCGGCCTGCGTGCGCAGCCGGTCGCGCTCGCTTTCCAGCGCGGCGAGGGAGGCGCGCAGCGCGCTGATCTCGCCATCCGCCGTCTGGCTGGTGGCCCGCTCCAGCGAGAGCAGCTCGGTGAGCTGGCGGATCTGCGCCTGCAGGCGCTGGAGCACGTTGTCCTTGCCGGTCATCTCCTGCGTCAGGAAGAACTGCGTGATCATGAAGACCGACAGCAGGAAGATGAACACCAGCAGGAGGGTGGACAGGGCATCGACGAAGCCCGGCCAGTAATCGATGGTCCGTTCGCGCCCGCGCCGTCCGAGAGCCATGCGTCAGGCCCCCGGTGCGTGGGGGCCGGACGACGCGGTTTCCGCCGCAAGGCCGTCGATGCTCTGGTCGAGACGGTCCACGATGCGGCGCAATTCCTGCTGCTGCGCCCCCTGCACCTCGATCATCTGCTTCATCAGCGCCTGTTCGGAGCGCATGTGGGTGACAAGGCCCTGGAGGCTTTCCGCAAGGTGCGACATGGCGCTGGTCACCCGCTGGGTGCCGGCTTCCGTCATGGTGCGGTCGAGCCGGTTCACCGCTTCGACCAGAGGGGCGAGGTCCAGCGGGGAGGGCGGGGGCAGGGCGAGCGGGGCGGGCTCGGCAGCCACCTGCTCCACCATGCGCTCGCGCGCCGCCGGCAGATGGGCCGCAGCGGTATCGCCGCCGCCGATGTCGCGCACCGTGGTCGAGAGCCAGTCCTCAAGGTCGGTATAGAAGCGGTTCTGCGCCTGCCCGGCCTGAAGGTCGAGGAAGCCCAGCACCAGCGAGCCGGCAAGGCCGAACAGCGAGGACGAGAACGAGATGCCCATGCCGCCGAGCGGGGCGGCAAGCCCGCGCTTGATCTCCTCGAACACCGAGCCGCTGTCGGGCCGCACTTCCAGCGCGCCGATGACGTTGCCGATGGTGGAGACGGTTTCCAGCAGGCCCCAGAAGGTGCCGAGCAGGCCGAGGAACACCAGCAGGCCGGTGAGATAGCGGGCGGTGTCGCGGGCCTCGTCCAGCCGGGTGCCGATCGAATCCAGGATCGAGCGCATGGTGGCCTGGGAGATGGCCATGCGGCCGATCCGGTCGCCCAGCAAGGCGGCCATGGGCGCCAGCAGCGTCGGGGCGCGGGAGACGGCGAGGCCGGGATCGGCCAGCCGGAAGGAATTCACCCAGTCCACTTCGGGAAACAGGCGCGCCACCTGCCGGATGGCGAGGATGATGCCGATGGCGAGAACGCCGAAAATGACGCCGTTGAGGCCGGGATTGTTCAGGAAGGCATCGAGAATCTGCCGGTAGAGCACGGCGGCAAGTGCCACGCAGAGCCCCAGGAAGACAATCATCCGGACGAGAAAGATGCGAGGGGACGATACTTTAATGAAAGGGTCGACGATCCGCGCCATGTTCGCTCCCGCAGGTCCCGGCCATGGGCAGGACTATGGCATACATGAGCGGCCTTGACACCCGTCGAAACCCTGTTCTCCCGTCCCTGCGCGGTCGTCCGCCCCGTCAGGCGCTGCGAAGCAGGGCGAGCAGATCGCGGTGCATCTCTTCGTTGCCGGCGATCACGTCGCCCTTTTCCAGCACCTTGTCCCCGCCGTCGAGGTCGGAGACGTAGCCGCCCGCCTCGCGGATCATGATCATGCCCGCCGCCATGTCCCAGGGAGAGAGATCACGCTCCCAGAAGGCGTCGAAGCGGCCGGAGGCGACCCAGGCGAGGTCGAGCGAGGCCGCGCCGGTGCGGCGCAGGCCGGCGACCTGGGTCTGCACGGCGGCCAGTTCGCGGTTGAAGCGCCCGTGATTGCCGCGCCCGAGATGGGGCAGGCCGCAGCTCACCACGCAGTCGGCGAGCTTGCGGCGTCCCGCGACGCGCAGGCGGCGGTCGTTGAGATAGGCGCCCTGGCCCTTTTCGGCGGCGTAAAGCTCGTCCGTCACCGGGTTGAAGATGACGCCCGCAAACGGCACGCCATTGCGCACGAGGCCAACCGAAACGGCGAACAGCGGGATGCCGTGAAGGAAGTTGGTGGTGCCATCCAGCGGGTCCACCACCCATTCGTTGGAAATGTCGGTGCCTTCCACGCGGCCGCGCTCTTCCATCAGGAAGCTGAAGCCGGGGCGGGAGCGGGACAGTTCAGTGTAGAGGATCTCCTCGGCCTTGCGGTCGGCGGCGGAGACGAAGTTCGCCGGCCCCTTTGCCGAGACCTGAAGATTTTCCACCTCACCGAAATCGCGGACGAGGGCGCGCCCCGCCTTGCGGACGGCCTGAATCATAACGGTCATGAGCGGGGTGCGGATCATCGGAACATCCTGCCGCTGCGCCGGAGGGTCAGCGCGGTGGCCTGGGTGGGAATTGGAACGTGGCCTCCCTGTGCCCGCGCGGCGCGCGCCCGTCAAGGCATGGCTGGGATGCGCCGGGGTGCGGGTCAGGGCAGGGCGGCAGTCATCTTGGCGTCCGCCGTGGTCGCCGCCCATTTCCGGGCGATCGCCGCCGCCTTCTGGCGGTCCTCCGCCGGCAGGCTCGCCACCATCTCGTCCAGATAGGTATCGTTCAGCCCGCGCATCTTTGCGAGGAGGTGCCAGGCGGCGGCGGTGGTCTTGTCCTGGGGTGCGCCGCGCCCGGCGGACAGCAGCCGGGCATAGCGGTTCTGGGCAATGGCATTGCCGGCGAGCGCCGCCTTGCGGAACAGGGCGGCGGCGGCAGCCTCGTCCTTCATCACCCCGTCGCCATTGAAGGTGGCGATGGCCAGCTCCACCTGGGCGGTGACATGGTCCTGGAGCGCGGCCTCGCGCATCAGCCGCAGCGCCGTGATCCGGTCCGGGACGACGCCGTTGCCCTCGCGCAGCAGCACCGCCAGCGCATATTCCGCATCTGGCACCCCGGCATCGGCGGCGGTGCGAAACCATTGTGCCGCGCTGCGCATCTCGGCATTGACGCCCCGGCCCTGCATGTAGAGCAGCCCGAGATTGTAGGCGGCCGATCCATGCCCCTTGCTCGCGGCATCCTGAAACCAGCGGGCGGCTGCCGCATCGTTCTGCACGATCCCTTGCCCGGTCAGGGCCATCATGCCGAGCGCGAACATGGCATTGGTATCGCCAAGGCCGGCGGCGCGGCGGTAATAGTCCCCCGCCTTCTGCGGGTCGTAGGGCACGCCGAAGCCGCGCGCATACAGCTCGCCCAGAAGGGTGAGGGCGGCAGGATCGGTGCCGGCATTCACCCGCTTGATCGCCTCAAGGGCGGCCGTGATGTAGAAGCCGCTCTGATAGGCGGAATAGGCAAGGTCGCTTCCCGGCAGAGGCGCGGGCGCGGCCGTCTGGGTCGGCGTCAGCAGGTTCGGCAAGGCGGGTACGTTTGCGCCGTTTGCCGGCTGAAGCTGGCCGATGGGCGGCTGGAGCATGGCCGGGGGCAGGGCGGGAACCGTCTGCGCCTTGGCGGCGGGTGCCGGAGTGCCGTTGGCCTTGGGCGCCGCCAGCGCCGGGCTGGCGAGAAGGGCGGCGAGACAGGTGGCCGAGGTCAGCGCGCGGAGCCCGCGCGAGATATTCACCGTGCGGTCTCCGGGGCACGCAGCCGCGCGTCCAGCGCGGAGATGGTGGCGGCGGTAACCGCATCGCCTGCGAGGGCGATGAAGTCCGCGCCCGCTTCGGCGAGGGCCTCGGCCTGCTCCAATGT
>NCCY01000192.1:0-5269 GCA_002279855.1 Rhizobiales bacterium 12-68-15 | reverse complement strand
GGGGCCGGGCCGGACATGTGCGCGCCGTCGAGATCAAGCTTGCGCGCCAGATCCTCGCGTCCCTCCACCAGCACGGCGGCGCCGGCCTCCTGGAACGGGCGGGCGAGGGCAGAGAGCCGGGTCTCGTCGCCGGCCCCTCCGGCACCGGGCGCGGCGATCACGGCGGCGATATCGCCGGCACGGGCGAGCGCTGCCGCGTCCTGCGCGGTGCAGCCGGCGGGAAGGATCAGCATCAGGCGGATGGCGGGGGCTTCATCGGACATGGCAGATCGGTCGGACAGGAAGCGGGCGAAAACGGGGCGGCGGGGCCATCCGGTCCTCCGGACCTTGTGGACCATCCGTCGCGGCTCGCCGCCTGTGTATCCGTGCAGGTCCCCCCTGTCGCGGGGGAATTGGCCGGACGGGTGCCTTCCGGGGCGGTGAGACAAAGAAAAACCCGCCGCGCGGGGGCGCGGCGGGTGGGATGGGACGCGCAGGCCGCTCAGGCGGCGGCCTTCTTCTCCTGCTCCGCCGACCACTGGCCGAGCGCGGCCAGCGAGTTCATGCGGGCGCGGTGGTTGAAGGCGGCCTGTGCGGCGCCGACATTCTCGGCCTTGCCCGACCACGCCTTCTGCGGCGCGGCCTGGAGGGCGCGGCCGTAGGAATAGGTGAGCTTCCAGGGCAGGCCGCCCAGCTTCACCATGGCGTCGAGATGGGCGGTGGCCTCCTCGTCCGACTGGCCGCCGGACAGGAAGGCGATGCCGGGCACCGACGACGGGACGCAGCCCTTCAGAACCCGCACGGTCTTTTCCGCGACCTCTTCCACCGAGGCCTTGGAACCGGACTTCTTGCCGGGCACGATCATGTTGGGCTTCAGCACCATGCCTTCGAGGCGGACGCGCTGATAATACAGCTCCTCGAACACGGTCTTCAGCACCCATTCGGTGACCATCTCGCAGCGCGCGATGTCATGGTCGCCGTCCATGAGCACTTCCGGCTCGACGATCGGGACGATCTGGTTTTCCTGGCACAGCGCCGCATAGCGGGCGAGCGCATGGGCATTGGCCCGGATCGAGGTATAGCTCGGAATGTCGGCGGCGATGTCGATCACGCCGCGCCACTTCGCGAAGCGCGCGCCGAGCTTGTAATATTCCTTGAGCCGGCCGCCGAGGCCGTCGAGGCCTTCCGTGACGGTCTCGCCGGGGCAGAAGGCGAGGGGCTTGGCGCCCGCATCCACCTTGATGCCGGGAATGGAGCCGGCAGCGGTGATGAGGTCCACCAGCGGCGTGCCGTCCTTGGCCTTCTGGCGGATCGTCTCGTCGAACAGGATCACGCCCGAGATATAGTCGCGCATGGCCGGCGCGGTGCGGAACATCAGCTCGCGATAGTCGCGGCGATTGTCCTCGGTGTTCTCGACGCCGATGGCGTCGAACCGCTTCTGGATCGTCCCCGTGCTCTCGTCAGCGGCCAGGATGCCCTTGCCGTCGGCGACCATCTTCTGTGCGATCGCGTCGAGTTCTGCCGTGTTCATTGTGTTCACCATCCCTGGTAGGCGCCGGAGGCGATGTGATCTTCTCGGATTATCGTAACATTAAGGCTTCAGCTCTGCCGGCCGCTGTGCGACCGGCGCGGCTTCAGCTGCGGCGCAGGGCCTCGATGCCGGGCAGGGACTTGCCTTCCAGCCATTCGAGGAAGGCGCCGCCCGCCGTGGAGACATAGGAGAAGCGTGCACCGGCACCCGCATGGTTGAGCGCCGCGACCGTGTCGCCGCCCCCTGCCACGGAGAGCAGCGTGCCCGCCTCGGTCGCATCCGCGACCGCCCGTGCCACCGCGACGGTGGCGGCATCGAAGGGCGGCAGCTCGAACGCGCCGAACGGCCCGTTCCACACCACCGTCTTCACCCGGGCAAGCTTGTCCTTGACGAGGGCGATGGTCGCCGGGCCGGCATCGAGGATCATCTCGTCCGCCGCAACCTCCGAAACCGGCACGATGCGGTGCTCCGCGCCGGCCTTGAACTCCTTCGCCACCACCACGTCCACCGGCAGCACGATCTCGCAGCCCGCGACCCGCGCGGTCTCGATGATCTTGAGGGCGGTGGGGGCCAGATCGTGCTCGCAAAGGGACTTGCCGACCGCCACGCCTTGCGCGGCAAGGAAGGTGTTGGCCATGCCGCCGCCGATCACCAGCAGGTCCACCTTGGCCACGAGATTGCCTAGCAGTTCCAGCTTGGTGGAGACCTTGGCGCCGCCCACGACGGCCAGAACCGGCCGCTCGGGCGCTTCCAGCGCCTTGCCCAGCGCATCAAGTTCGCTCTGCATGGAGCGGCCGGCGAAGGCCGGCAGCTTGTGCGCCAGCCCCTCGGTGGAGGCGTGGGCGCGGTGGGCGGTGGAGAAGCTGTCATTGACATAGATGTCGCCGAGCTTCGCCAGCGCCCCCACGAAGTCGGGGGCGTTCTTCTCTTCGCCCGCATGGAAGCGGGTGTTTTCCAGCATCAGTACGCCGCCGTCGCCGAGGGCGGCCACGGCGCTCTCCGCCTCGCTGCCGACGCAGTCGCCGGCAAAGGCAACCTCCGCGCCCAGCCGTTCCGCCACGGCGGAGGCCAGCGGGGCGAGCGACTGGCTCGCATCCCGCCCCTTGGGACGGCCGAAATGGGCGAGCAGGATGGCCTTGCCCCCCTTCGCTGTGATGTCCCGGATGGTGGGCAGGATGGCCTGGATGCGGGTGTCGTCGGTGACGCGCCCGTCGTCCATGGGCACGTTCAGGTCCACGCGGACCAGAACGCGCTTGCCGGTGAGATCCGCCTCATCGAGGGTGCGGAAAGCTGCCATGATGTCGGCTCCCGCTTGCCCGTTCAGCCCAGCTTTCCGAGCGCCACGGCCGTGTCGGCCATACGGTTCGAGAAGCCCCATTCGTTGTCATACCAGGACATGACGCGCACGAGGGTGCCGTCCATCACCTTGGTCTGGTCCATGTGGAAGGTGGACGAGTGGGGATCGTGGTTGAAGTCGATGGAGACGTTCGGCGCGTTGGTGTAGCCGAGCACGCCCTTCAGCGCGCCGTCCGCCGCAGCCTTGATGGCGGCATTGATCTCGGCAACCGTGGTGGCGCGCTTGGCCACGAACTTCAGGTCGATGACGGAGACGTTCGGGGTGGGCACGCGGATGGAGACACCGTCCAGCTTGCCGTTCAGTTCCGGCAGCACGAGGCCCACCGCCTTGGCGGCGCCCGTGGAGGTCGGGATCATGGACAGGGCAGCGGCGCGGCCGCGATAAAGGTCCTTGTGCACCTGGTCCAGCGAGGGCTGGTCGTTGGTGTAGGAGTGCACGGTGGTCATGAAGCCGTGCTGGATGCCCACCGCATCGTTGAGCACCTTCGCCACGGGGGCGAGGCAGTTGGTGGTGCAGGAGGCGTTGGAGACCACGAAGTGATCGGCCGTGAGCTTGTCGTGGTTCACGCCGTAGACGACCGTGATGTCGGCGCCATCGGCAGGCGCCGAGACGAGCACGCGGCGGGCGCCGGCGGTCAGGTGGGCGGAGGCCTTCTCCTTGGAGGTGAAGATGCCCGTGCATTCCAGCGCGATATCGACGCCGAGTTCCTTGTGGGGAAGCTGGGCGGGATCGCGCACGGCGGTGACCTTGATGCGGTTCTGGCCGATGACGAGGAAGTCACCGTCCACCGTCACCTCGGCGGGGAAGCGGCCGTGCACGCTGTCGAAGCGCAGCAGGTGGGCGTTGGTTTCCACCGGGGCAAGGTCGTTGATGGCCACGACCTGGATGTCGGTGCGGCCCGATTCGATGATGGCGCGCAGAACGTTGCGCCCGATGCGACCGAACCCGTTGATGGCCACCTTCACCGTCATGTCTTCCTCCATTGGCCGGCCCTCAAGGCCAGCACTTTCCTGTTCCGACCCTTCACGGCCCGCGTTCTTGGCGCGGGCCGTCAACCCGCTGGATCACGCCTGCCGAAGCTGGGACAGGGCCGCTTGAACGACCGCCTCAGGCGTAATGCCGAAATGCCTGTAAAGTTCCTTCGCCGGTGCGCTGGCGCCGAAACCGGTCATGCCGACGAAGGCGGCATCCGAACCGATGATGGCATCCCAGCCCATGCGGATGGCCGCCTCGATGCCCACCTTGGCCGCCGCATCGCCGATGACGGCGGCGCGCTCGGCCGCCGGGCGGGCGAGGAACAGCTCGAACGAGGGCACGGACACCACGCGGGCCGGTACGCCCTGCGCTTCCAGAAGCTTCTGGGCCTCCACCGCGAGGGAGACCTCGGAGCCGGTGGCGAACAGCGAGACCTGCGCCTTGGCGCTGGCGGGGCTGATCTCATAGGCGCCTTCCGCCGCGCGGTTGGCGTCGTCAGACGTGCGCAGGATCGGCAGGTTCTGGCGGGACAGGATGAGCGCGCTCGGCCGGTCCTTGGCGTTGAGGGCGATCTCCCAGCACTCGGCGGTTTCCACCGTGTCGCAGGGGCGCAGCACCAGCAGGTTCGGGATGGCGCGCAGCGCGGCCAGATGCTCCACCGGCTGGTGGGTGGGGCCGTCCTCGCCGAGGCCGATGGAATCGTGGGTGAGGACATGGATCACCCGCTCGCCCATCAGCGCCGCAAGGCGGATGGAGGGGCGCGAATAATCCGAGAACACCATGAAGGTGCCGGAATAGGGGATCAGGCCGCCATGGAGGGCGAGGCCGTTCATGGCCGCGGCCATGCCGTGCTCGCGCACGCCCCAGTGCACGAAGGTGCCGCCGAAATCGTCCGGCGTCACCGCCTTCTGGCCCTTGGCGCGGGTGTTGTTGGAGCCGGTGAGGTCGGCAGAGCCGCCGATCATCTCGGGCACCGCCAGCGTGATCGCATCCAGCGTGATCTCGGACGACTTGCGGGTGGCGACCGCGCCACCGTCTGCCACCGCCTTCGCCTTCACGGCCTTCACCGCGTGGGAGAGCGCTGCGGCGGGGAGGGTGCCGCCCATGCGGCGCTCGAATTCCGCGCGCTCGTCGGCAGAGGTTGCGGCGAGGCGGTCAAGCCAGGCCTTGCGGGCGGCAGCGCCGCGGGCGGCGGCGGCCCGCCAGCCGGCGGCGGCGTCTTCCGGAACATCGAACGGGGCGGCGTCCCAGCCGAGGGCCTTGCGGGTGGCCTCGATCTCGGCGGCGCCGAGCGGCGAGCCGTGGGCCTTCTCACTGCCCGCCTTGGCGGGAGAGCCGAAGCCGATGACGGTGCGGCAGGCGATCAGGCTCGGAGTGGGCGAGGCCTTGGCGGCGTTCAGCGCGGCGAGGATCGCTTCCGGATCATG
>NCCY01000191.1 GCA_002279855.1 Rhizobiales bacterium 12-68-15 | reverse complement strand
CCAGGAGACCTTCGTCTTCCCGGACCTGAAGACCCTGCTCGCCTGCGCCTCGCCCCGGCGCTCGGGCGATGAACTGGCGGGTGTGGCGGCCGAGAGCGAGGCGCGCCGGGTCGCCGCGCGCCATGCGCTGGCGGATGTCCCGCTGCGGCTGTTCCTGGAAGACCTGCTTGTCCCCTATGAGGAGGACGAGGTGACCCGCCTCATCATCGATACCCACGACGCCGCCGCCTTCGCCCCGGTCGCGTCCCTGACCGTGGGGGAGTTCCGCGAATGGCTGCTGTCGTGGGAGGCGGACGGGCCGGCGCTGACGCGGCTTGGCCCCGGCCTGACCCCGGAGATGGTGGCGGCGGTGTCCAAGCTGTGCCGCAATGGCGACCTGATCCAGATCGCCGCCAAGACCCGCGTGGTGACGGCCCTGCGCACCACCATCGGCCTGCCCGGCCGGCTCTCCGCCCGGCTCCAGCCGAACCACCCGACCGACGATCCCGTCGCCATTTCCGCCGCCACGCTGGACGGGCTGCTGTTCGGCATGGGCGATGCGGTCATCGGCATCAATCCGGCCACCGACAATGTGGACGCCTGCATCCGCCTTCTCACCATGCTGGATGACCTGCGCGCGCGGTTCGAGATTCCCACCCAATCCTGCGTGCTGGCGCACGTCACCACCTCCATCGAGGCCATCGAGAAGGGCGCGCCGCTGGATCTGGTGTTCCAGTCCATTGCGGGCACGCAGGCGGCCAATGCCGGCTTCGGCGTCACCCTCGCCCTGCTGAAGGAGGCGCAGGAGGCCGCGCTCTCGCTGAACCGGGGCACGGTCGGCAACAATGTCATGTATTTCGAGACCGGCCAGGGCGCGGCGCTCTCCGCCGATGCCCATCACGGCATGGACCAGCAGACGGTGGAAACCCGCGCCTATGCGGTCGCCCGCGCCTTCGATCCGCTGCTGGTGAACACGGTGGTCGGCTTCATCGGCCCGGAATATCTCTATGACGCCAAAGAGATCACGCGGGCGGGCCTGGAGGATCACTTCTGCGCCAAGCTGCTCGGCGTGCCCATGGGCTGCGACGTCTGCTACACCAACCACGCGGAAGCCGACCAGGACGACATGGACAATCTGGCGATCCTGCTCACGGCCGCGGGCGTCAGCTTCCTGATCGCCGTGCCCGGCGCCGACGACATCATGCTCAACTATCAGAGCCTGTCGAACCACGACGTGGTGCTGCATATCGCCGATTCCACCGGGCGCGTGCCCCCGCCGGGGCGGCATTCGGCGCCCGTGGCGCGCCTTCTGGGGGCGTTCTGATGGATGCCCGCGATCCGTTCGAGGAACTGCGCCGCCGCACCCGCGCCCGTGTCGGGCTGGGCCGGGCGGGCGACGGACTGCCCACCGCCGCGCTGCTGGACTTCCAGATGGCCCACGCCAGGGCGCGCGATGCGGTGCATGGCCGGGTGGATTTCGCCCGTCTCCAGGCGGCCCTTGCCCCGGTCGCCTGCGTGCGCGTCCACAGCGCGGCGGCGGATCGGCCGACCTATCTGCGCCGTCCGGACCTCGGGCGCCGCCTTGGCGAGGGCGATCGCCTGCCGGAAGGCCCCTTCGACCTCGCCATCGTGGTGGCGGACGGCCTGTCGTCCGTGGCGGTTGAAACCCATGCTGCGGAACTGGTGGCGGGCCTTCTGGCCCGGCTGGCGGGATTTGCCATCGGCCCCGTCGTCCTCGCCGCACAGGGGCGCGTTGCCATCGGCGACGAGATCGGCGGGACAGCGCGCGCAACTGCGTGTCCAACATCCATGCCCACGGCCTGCTGCCAGAGGCGGCGGCCGACAAGATCGCGTGGCTGATCCGCGAAGCTCTGCGGAGACAGCTGACCGGCATCGGGCTCAAGGAAGCAGCGCCCACCGACAGGCTGGAACCGGCGCCCGCGCGCCCATTGCTCGAACACGATTCATAAGAACGACTTCCGGAAGGGGATTTTCGATGTCAGGCACCGACAAGACAACACTTCAGAAAAGTCTCAGTGGCATCCACCTGTGGGGCATCGCCGTGGGGCTGGTCATTTCCGGCGAGTATTTCGGCTGGAGCTATGGCTGGGACAAGGCCGGCACGCTCGGCTTTCTCATCACCACCATCATCGTGGCGGTGATGTACACCTGCTTCATCTTTTCATTCACCGAACTGACCACGGCTATTCCCCATGCGGGCGGGCCGTTCGCCTATTCCTACCGCGCCTTCGGGCCGCTCGGCGGCTTCGTGGCGGGGTTTGCGACGCTGATCGAGTTCGTGTTCGCCCCGCCGGCCATCGCGCTCGCAATCGGCTCCTATCTCAACGTCCAGTTTCCATCGCTCGACCCCAAGGTGGCGGCGACGGGGGCCTATGTGATCTTCATGGCGCTCAACATCGCCGGCGTCACCATCGCGGCGACCTTCGAACTGTTCGTGACGGTGCTGGCCATCATCGAGCTGTTCATCTTCATGGGCGTGGTCTCGCCGGGCTTCTCCATCGCGAACTTCGTGGCCAATGGCTGGGCGGGTGAGAGCACCTTCTCGTTCACGGCCTTCGGCGGCATCTTCGCGGCCATCCCCTTCGCCATCTGGTTCTTCCTCGCCATCGAGGGGGCGGCCATGGCGGCGGAGGAAACCAAGAACCCCAACCACACCATTCCGCGTGCCTATATCGCGGGCATTCTCACCCTGGTTGTGCTCGCCTTCGGCACCATGATCTTCGCGGGCGGCGTGGGCGACTGGCGGCAATTGTCCAACATCAACGATCCGCTGCCCCAGGCCATGAAGGTGGTGGTGGGCGAGCAGTCCGGCTGGCTGCACATGCTGGTGGCCATCGGCCTGTTCGGCCTCGTCGCCTCGTTCCACGGCATCATCATGGGCTATTCCCGGCAGATCTTCGCGCTGGCCCGCGCCGGCTTCCTGCCCGCCAGGCTCGCCACCCTGCACCCCACCCGCAAGACGCCCTACCTCGCCATCCTCGCCGGCGGCGTGGTCGGCCTGATCGCGATCTATTCGGACAACCTGATCCAGTTCGCCGGCAATACGCTCACCGCCAATGTGGTGACCATGAGCGTGTTCGGAGCGCTGGTCATGTACATCATGAGCATGGCCGCCCTGATCAAGCTGCGTCAGAGCGAGCCCAAGCTGGTCCGCCCGTTCCGCGCGCCATTGTATCCGGTGGCGCCGATGATCGCGCTCGGCCTGTCGGTTCTGTTCCTCATCACCATGATCTGGTTCAACCCGCAGGTGTTCACGCTGTTCGTGGTGCTGTTCGGCGCGGGGCTGGTGGTCTACCGCCTGACGCAGAAAACCCGCATGGCGCAGGCCGACGACCCGATGCTTCAGGCGGCGAACTGAGCAGGGCCATGGCACCGGCCCGGATATTGCAACGCACATGTCCGGGTCTTTCACGCGATCCGGCCGGGGGCATCACGCTTCCGGCCGGATCACCGGCAGGATGATGGGGTGCGTCATGCCAGCCTCTCACCACGCAAGCGACGCGACAGCCGTCAGCCGGCGGATTCTCGCAGGGGCGGCCACGGGCATCCGCCCCTTCATCCGCGCCCAGGGCGGGGCCCCGGACGATGTGTTCGACCGTGTCGGCCTTGATGGGCGCTGCATCGAGGACAGCCGCGCCTCGCTGGACCTTGCGGCCTATGTGAACCTGCTGGAGCAGGCCGCGCGGCACACCGGACAGGACAATTTCGGCCTGCTGTATGGCCGGGGCTACCGGCCCGAAATGCTCGGGCTGATCGGCGAGATCGCCCTTGCCGCGCCGACGCTGGGCTCCGCGCTGGAGACGCTCGCCACCTGGTTTCCCTGGCATCAGCAGGCGACCGAGACGCGGCTGACGCGCTGGAACGGGCGCTGGCAGCTCAGCTATCGCATCCTCGACGGCTCCATCGTGGACCGGCGGCAGGATTCGGAACTGACCATGGGCATGTTCATGAACGTGCTGCGCGCCTGCCTCGGCCCCGGCTGGACGCCGGAAATCGTGTTCTTCGAACACCCCCGCCCCGACCACTGGAAGCAGCACGAGGCGGTGTTCGATGCCGAAATCTTCTGGAACCGGCCCACCAACGCCATCCTGTTTCGGAATTGCGCCTTTGATCGCCCCATGCCGCAGGCGAGCCGGGAGAACCTCGCCCGGCTGACCGGCGAACTCGGCCGGCTCACCGGATCGCGCGGGGCGCCGCGCCTCATCGACCATGTGAAGGGCGAGATCCGCCGCCTGCTGGCCACCGGCGAGGTGCATGTGGAGGCGGTGGCCGAACAGGCGGGCCTGCATCGCTGGACCCTGCAACGGCGGCTGGCGGAGGAAGGCGTCTCGTTCTCCGACCTTCTGGAAGAGACCCGCAAGTCGCTGGCGCGCGGCTATATTGCCCAGCGCCACCTGCCGCTCACCGAGATCGCCTACATGCTGGGCTATTCGGAAATGTCCGCTTTCACCCGCGCCTGCCACAAATGGTATGGCGTAAGCCCCCGGACCCTGCGTAGTGGGCTTGCGGGCTGACGGGGTGATGGCGGATCAGGACGCGCCCATGGCGGCGAGCAGGTCATCCATGCTGCCAAACAGGACGCTGGACGGCACCGGGCCGAACGCCGCGCCCTGCCCCGCCAGCAGCGCCGGCACGCCGCGGATGCTGAAGCGGCGCATCAGGTCGCGTCCGGCCTCGATCCTCTGGCTGTTGGTGGAGAGAAGCGCCGCATCGGGAGCCTGCAGGCGCGCCGCTGCCGCGCCAAAACCCGCATCCTCAAGGGCGCCGGCCACCACGCCCGCGTCGGAATTGTCCCGTCCGCCTTCCCATCGCAACCGCTGGAGCGCGCGCAGCGCCTCGAACTCACGGGCGGGGTCTTCAAGATGAACCGCAGAGAGAGCGAGGGTCGCGGCGGCGGAATCCACGCGGCTCAGTTGTCCCGCACTCAGTTCAGCGCGATAGGCGTCGCTGAACGGCTGCCCGGAGACCTGCGCCACCCGCCGGTCGGCGTCGCGCACATAGTCGAGGAAGCTCTCGCTCATGGTGACGGCGCCCTCCCCCACGAACAGCCCCGCCGGCAACAGGTCCACCACCGCGCCGGGCCTGTCTCTCAACGCCGCGATCATGGGGGCCGCGCCATAGCACCAGCCACACAGGGGATCGAACAGGAACGTTGCCTTCAGCGGCCTCGGCATGGGCTGTTTTTCACCTCCGGCACGCGCACGCACTCTGCGGCAGTGCTGCCATGACACCAACCGGATCAAGGCATAACACGATAAAGAGCCCGTTGGCCTGTATCATCAAAACACATCGGGGATACAAGATGCCGGATACGACCAAGAGGCGCTTTTCGCGGCCAGACTGAACCAAACTGGGGGGTAAGGCGCGTACCCGTGACTCACCGCAGAGTTTTTCACGTATGAGAACGCGCCGGTGGGTGACCGGCAGCACAGTTTCACCACCGCACACCGATCAACTCCCGAGCCCGCCATGCCGTCCATCTATCTTGCCGGCCCTGACATCTTCCGCAGTGATGCGGTTGCGGAGGGTGAACGCCTGAAGGCGCTCTGCACCGCCGGGGGCGTGACGGGCGTGTTTCCGCTGGACGGGACGGAGCAGGAGACGGACCCGGAGCGGATCCGCGACAAGTGCATCGCGGACATCGAAACCTGCGCGGTCGTGGTCGCCAACATCTCGCCGTTTCGCGGACCGCACATGGACCCGGGCACGGCATGGGAACTGGGCTACGCGCAGGCGCGGGGCAAGCCCGTCTTCCTGTGGAGCGCCGCGGGCGGCGACCTGCTCTCCCGCATCGAGACCACACCGGACGGCGACCGCTGGCGGGATGGGGACGGGCATCTGGTGGAGAATTTCGGCGCGCGCGAAAATCTCATGATCGCCCCCTCAGGAACCCATGTGCATGACGGACCGGAAGCGGCCATCGCGGCGGCGGCCGCCTATCTGCGCCCGCCCCCCCGCGCCGCCGGCTCGCGTTTCGGCCTGCTCCAGATGATCGGCATCGCGGCCGCCGCAGCCCTGCTGGCAAGCTGGCTCGGCGACCGCTTCCTGTTCAAGTGAGGGCGCCAGTCTCCGCTCAGGCGAGCGCGGAGATGATGCGCACCCAGCTTCGCGTGCCCTTCCGGTAGCATTCCAGATCGTATTTCTCGTTCGGGGAATGCACCCGGTCGTCATCCAGCCCGAAGCCGATCATCAGCGTGTCCATGCCCAGCACGGCGCGGAACTGGCCGAGAATGGGGATGGAGCCGCCAGAGCCGATCTCCACCGGCGCCTTGCCCCATTCCGCTTCCAGCGCATGGGCCGCCTTCTTCAGGTCGGGATTGTCCGCCGGCACCAGCAGCGCGCGGGCGCCCTCGCCGAAATGCAGGTCGAAGCGGCAATCGGCCGGCATGCGGGCCGCGACGAAGTCCCGGATCGCCGCCTTGATGGCTGCAGGGTCCTGGTCCGCCACCAGCCGGCAGGTGATCTTCACCGTGGCGGAAGAGGGGATGATGGTCTTGCTGCCCTGGCCGAGATAGCCGCCATAGATGCCGTTGACCTCCGCCGTGGGGCGGGACTGGATCATCTCGATGAGCATCCGGTCGCTCTCGCCAGCGGGCACGGACAGCCCGACAGGACCGAGGAAGCCCTCGGCCGTCAGGCCAAGGCTCGCCCACTGGGCGCGCGTCTCGGCGCTGGGCTCGCGCACGCCATCATAGAAGCCGGGAATGGTGATGCGGCCATCCGCATCGTGGAGGTCGGAGACGATCCGCGCCACCACATGGGTCGGGTTGCGCGCGGCCCCGCCGAACAGGCCCGAATGAAGATCCCGGTCCGCCCCCTTCACCGTCAGCTCGCAATGCAGGATGCCGCGCAGGCCGATGGTGATGGCCGGCGTGTCCCGGTCCCACATGCCGGTGTCGCACACCAGCGCCACATCCGCTCCCAGTTCGCCGGCATTGGCCGCGAGGAAGGCGGGCAGGCTGGGCGAGCCGCACTCCTCCTCGCCTTCCAGCAGGATGGTGACATCCACCGGCAGGCGGCCGGTGACATCGCGATGGGCGCGCAGCGCCTCGATGAAAGTGAAGACCTGTCCCTTGTCGTCACAGGCACCGCGCGCGACGATCCGCTTGCGCCCCGTGCCGTCCTCAAGCAGGGCGGGCTCGAACGGCGGGGTCGCCCACAGGTCCAGCGGGTCCACCGGCTGCACATCATAATGGCCGTAGAACAGCACCCGCCGCGCCGCGCCCGTATCGGTGCGCGCCAGCACCACGGGATGGCCGGTGGTGTCCCGGACGGCGGCGGGAATATCGAGCCCGTTGAGCAAGGCGGCGCAGTGCTCGGCCGCCTGCCGGCACGCGGCGGCATGGGCCGGGTCGGTGGAAATGCTCGGAATGCGCAGGAAATCGAACAGCCGATCAAGGCTCTGGTCGAGTTGCGAATCTACGCGGTTCAGAATGTCGTCCAGCGCGGCCATGCCACCCTCGAAATGCACGAATCTACGCGGTTCAGAATGTCGTCCAGCGCGGCCATGCCACCCTCGAAATGCATCGGGCCGTGAGCGGCCCATGGACAGCATCGGGGCGGAGGATGAGGCCCGCGTCAAGGGGAGGCCGCGCATGTCACGGCGGCCAGCCCCGTCGGCAGAAGATATTTCCGGCACATGCGCCGAAGCGCACCCGTCAGTTGGGAGCGGCTCCTTCGGAGGCGCCGCTGCTGTCCTGCGGCGCGGAGGCCGGCCGCTGCATGCGACGCGCGCGCTGGAGCACCGAGCCGATGCGGCGATAGAGCAGGCGCGGCAGCAATGGCATGCCCACGGCGGCATCATAACCGCAGCGGCTGGCGGTGCGCGCCAGCACATGAGGCACGCCCTCCGTCACAACCACCGCAGGAATCGCGTCGCCGGTATCCTTGAAGGGATGGTCGGGCACCTCGTCCGCAGAGCTGGTCTGCACCACCAGCACGTCGAACTGGCGGGGAAGTTCCTTCGCCTCATCCACCGAGGACGCTTCCGTAACGGCGCCCACGCCAAGGGCGGTGAGGCCGGCGCGCGTGGTCTGGCGGCGGTCTGCATCGGCATCGATGATGAGAATGCGGGCGGTTGGCAGAACCTTCATGGGGCGCTCCGGATTGGGAGCGCCAGGGCGCTCCAAGAGCTGATACGCACCCCGACCGCGAATGGGCCAAGGCCGCTGCATCAGCGACTCAGCCGAACGTAATCCCCGCCCTACGTCCGGTACGGGTGAAACATACAAACATCGGAATACCAGCGCAAGCGCTACCCTGATCCGGCATCCAACAGGGCACGCAACCCTTGGGCGGTCGAAGGCCGCGCCCAAGGGGCCGGAGAACTGTTGGCGCCGCTGCGTCATGCGCGGATCGGCGCCTCAGGCTTCAGCGCTTCATACCGCCGAGAATGCCGCGCAGGATGGCGCGGCCGATCTGCGACCCCACCTGCGAGGCAATGGAGCGGGCCACCTGCCGCACCACCAGTTCGGTGGTGGACATGCGCGTCGATCCCGAGCGCGACGGGGGCGGTGCGCCGTCCGGTTCCGGAACGGGGATGCGCGGGAGACGGGTGCGCGGCACGGACGATCCGCGCCCCGTGCCTCCCGGCAGTGGCACGTCGGGGGCGGGCACATCCGCCGGCCGGCCCCACGGGCCTGCGGGCGGCACGCTGGACTGTGCCCCGCTGCGCGGTGTCCGGCCGGAAGGCGCGGCGGCGCCGCCGCCTGCCCGCGCCTCCAGCATCTCGAACGCGGAGACGCGGTCCACCGGGGTGTCATAGCGATGCCCCAGCGGACTTGCGGCGATCAGCGCGCGCCGCTCGTCCGGCGTCAGCGGCCCGACCCGCGCCGCCGGCGGGGCGATCAGCGTGCGCTCGACCATCGCGGGAATGCCATTGCCCTCCAGCGCGGAGACCAGCGCCTCGCCCTTGCCCAGTTCGGTGATGGCGCGGGTGGTGTCGAGGGCCGGATTGGGGCGGAACGTCTCGGCGGCGGCCTTCACCGCCTTCTGGTCGCGCGGCGTGAAGGCGCGCAGCGCATGCTGCACACGGTTGCCAAGCTGCGACAGCACGCTCTCCGGCACATCCAGCGGGTTCTGGGTGACGAAATAGACCCCCACGCCCTTGGAACGGATCAGGCGGACCACCTGCTCCACCTTGTCCAGCAGGGCTTTGGGGGCCTCGTCGAACAGCAGATGGGCCTCGTCGAAGAAGAAGACGAGGCGCGGCTTTTCGGGATCACCGACCTCGGGCAGCTGCTCGAACAGTTCGGACAGCAGCCAGAGCAGGAAGCAGGCATACAGGCGCGGCGCGCCCATCAGGCGATCGGCCGCGAGAATGTTGATGACGCCCCGCCCGCCCGCATCCACCCGCATCAGGTCTTCGATCCGCAGGGCCGGCTCGCCGAAAAAGGCATCGGCGCCCTGATTCTCAAGCACCAGCAACTGCCGCTGGATGGCGCCCACGGTCGCGGCGGAGATGTTGCCATAGTGTCGGCCGAGGCTCGCGGCATTCTCGCTGACATGGGCGAGCATGGCGCGCAGATCCTTCAGATCCAGCAGCAGCAGCCCCTGCTCGTCGGCCACCCGGAAGGCAATGTTGAGCACGCCTTCCTGCGTGTCGTTCAGGCCCATCAGCCGGGCCAGCAGCAGCGGGCCGAGCTCAGATACTGTGGCGCGGACAGGGTGGCCCTGTTCGCCGCTCAGATCCCAGAAGGTGACGGGGAAACGGTCGGGCAGATAGGTCATGCCCACCTCCCCTGCCCGCTTCACGAGAAAATCCCGCGCCTCGCCCAAGGCGGCGATGCCGGA
>NCCY01000190.1 GCA_002279855.1 Rhizobiales bacterium 12-68-15 | reverse complement strand
GATGATCGGCGTGAACGCCGTCATCGGGTCGTAATTGGCCTTGGGGTTCAGCTCCTTGCCGATGGCGTTGGCGCCGATGTCGGCGGCCAGCAGGGTGTATCCGTCCGGCGTCTGGCCGGAGACGTACGAGCCCGCCACAAGGCCACCGGCGCCGGCGCGGTTCTCGATCACCAGCGGCTGGCCGTTGGCGAATTCGGGAAAGCGCTGGCCGAAGGCGCGACACAGCGTGTCCACGGCGCCGCCGGGACCGAAAGGCACCACAAGGCGCACCGGCCGCGACGGCCACGCCGCCGGATCTTCAGCAGCGAAGGCGCCGGTGGCCGCGAGGGTGGGGCCAGCCGCAAGGCCTGCCAGAAGGGCACCGAAGGTGCGGCGGTCGATCGTGGGTCCCATGACGTGTTTCCTCCTCTGTTTTTGGTCAGTAGGCGTCTTCGTAAAGGCGCAGCGCGTCCGCCTCGGTGAGGGGGACGGGATTGTTGATGAGCAGCCGCTGCTGCTGCATCGCGTCCCGCGCGAGCTGTGGCAGGCTCTCGCGGGTGACCTTAAGTTCGTGCAGGCGCTTCGGCATGGCGCAGCCGGCCACCAGCGCGGCGATGGCCGCCAGGAAGGCGTCCGCATCCGCGGTCGGCGCCCCGACGCACGGGGCGAGCTCGGCATAAAGCGGGGCTGCGGCGGACAGGTTGAAGCGCAGAACCGGCAGCAGCATCAGCGCGTTGGAGAGCCCGTGCGGGATGTGGTAGCGCCCGCCCAGCGGGTAGGCGAGCGCGTGCACCGCCGCCACCGGTGCATTGGCGAACGCCATGCCCGCGAGGCAGGAGCCGAGCAGCATGTCGCCCCGTGCCGCAACGTTCCCGCCATCGGCAAGCACCTTGGGCAGGTTGGCGGACAACAGCGTCAGCGCCTGCTTTGCCAGCACATCCGACATCGGATTCTTCAGCCGCGCGCTGGTGAAGGCCTCGATGGCGTGCACCATCGCGTCGATGCCGGTCGCCGCCGTCACCTCCGGCGGCAGGCCGAGGGTGAGCAGCGGGTCCAGCACGGCAACGTCCGGCAGCAGGCGGGCCGAGACCACGCCCTTCTTCTCGTCGCCGCGCGTGGTGACGATGGAGATGGGCGTGACCTCCGATCCCGTGCCGGCCGTGGTCGGCGCGAGGATCAGCGGCAAACGCTGCCCCTGCGCGAGGCCGATGCCATAAAGCTCCGCCAGCGGAGCCGGCGAGCGCAGGAGATAGGCGACGAGCTTGGCCGTATCCATGGCGCTGCCGCCGCCGAGGCCGAGCACGGCATCGACTTTGGCAGCCTGGAGCCGGGCGACCGCAGCCTCGATGACGGGTTCCGGCGGGTCGGCGACCACCGCGTCGTGCACGGTCACCGCAAGGCCCGCCGCGCGCAGCTGCGCCACCACCGGTTCCACCAGACCGGCCCGCACGAGGCCGGCATCGGTCACCACGGCGACGTGGCGCGCGCCGGCCTGCCGGAACAGATCGGGCAGCGCGCCCGTCGCCTCTTCCCGCAGGATGAGGCGCGGCGTCGTGCTGAAATCGAGCGCGGTCAAGGCTTTCACTCCGCAGCGTCAGGACGCGCCCAGCGACGGTCGAACTCCCAAACCTCCGGGAAGCCCATCAAGGTGTTCATGTCGCCGAAGTCGTAGATGGTGCCTTCGGGCAGTCCCGCGCTGTCGCCATTGGCGAGCAGGTGGGCGTAGGCTTTCTCCAGCGCGGCGGTCATGGCGAGGAAGCCGATGGCCGGATAGATGGCGATGGAATAGCCGAAGGAGGCGAGCTTTTCGGCCGACAGGATCGGAGTACGTCCGCCACCGTCCACATTGTTGGCGAGAAGCGGGGCGTCGATCTCGCCACCGATGCGCTTCATCTCGTCTTCGCTCTCGGGGCTCTCGATGAACACGATATCGGCGCCGGCCTTGCGATAGAGCTTGCCGCGCGCGATCGCCTCGTCGAGGCCGAGCGAGGTGCGGGCGTCGGTGCGGGCGATGATGAGGAAGTCCTCGCTCTTGCGGGCCTCGGCGGCGACCTCGATCTTCAGCGCCATTTCCTTGGCGGGGATGACCCGGCGGCCCGGCGTGTGGCCGCACTTCTTGGGCACTTCCTGATCTTCGAGCTGGATGGCGGTGACGCCGCCGGCCTCGTAGCCCATCACCGTGTGGCGGACATTGAGCAGGCCGCCATAGCCGGTGTCGGCATCGGCGATCACCGGGGTGGTGCTGCCCTGCGCGAAGCGGCTCATGCGGCCGACCATGTCGCTGTAGGTGGCGACGCCCGCGTCGGGGATGCCGAGATGGGAGGCGACGGTGCCGTAGCCGGTGGCGTAGAGCGCCTTGAAGCCCATGCGGTCGGCGATGCGCGCCGAGATCATGTCGAAGATGCCGGGGGCGACGATGAACTGCTTGGCCGCGAGGGCGGCCCGGATGCTGGGATTGGCCATGAGTGGCTCCTTTCTTGACGAGGGTTCAGGCGCCGAGCGCCTGGCGCACGCGCGGCACGAGGCCGCCGGCGGTGAGAATGGCGCGGACCTCCGCGCCCAGCGGGTCCACCTGCCACAGGGCATCGCCCTGGGAAATCGTCATGCGGTCGAGGTCGATCCGCGCCGGCACGCCGGCCGCCAGCCCGCGGGCGGCCTCCGGGCAGACGAGCACGGGCAGGCCGAGATTGACCGCGTTGCGGAAGAAGATCCGCGCCGCGCTCTCCACCACGATGGCCCCGACGCCCACCGCCTTCAGCGCGATGACCGCATGCTCGCGGGAGGAGCCGCAGCCGAAATTGCGCCCGGCGGCGATGATGTCGCCGGGGGCGACGCGGTCCACGAAGCCGGGGTCGAGCCCTTCGAGGCAGTGGCGCCCCAGCTCTTCCGGGGTGCGCAGGGTGAGGTAGCGGCCGGGCAGGATGACGTCCGTGTTCACCTCGTCGCCGAAGCGATGGATGCGGCCTTCGATGTTCAGGCTCATGCGGCAGTCTCCGTCAGGATGCGGGCCGCGATCTCGCCGGGCGGGACGATCTCGCCCGCCACCGCCGCCGCCGCGGCGACCCAGGCATTGGCGAGGAAGACCTGGCTGTCGGGATGCCCCATGCGGCCGCGATAATTGCGATTGGTGGTGGCGATGGCGGTTTCGCCGGCGGCAAGGATGCCCATGTGCCCGCCAAAGCACGCGCCGCAGGTGGGGGTGGAGATGGCCGCGCCGGCCTCGGCGATGATGTCGAGCAGCCCTTCGGCCAGCGCCGCGCGCCAGATCTTCTGGGTGGCGGGAACCACCACCATGCGCACGCCCGGCGCCACCCGCCGGCCACGCAGGATGTCGGCCACCTGCCGCAGGTCGGTCAGCGTGCCGTTGGAGCAGTTGCCCACATAGACCTGGTCCACCTTCTGGCCGCGCAGCTGCTCCACGGGCACGCCGGCGGCGGGGGAGGGCGGGCAGGCGACGATGGGGCTCAGCCGGTCGAGATCCACATGGATGACCTCGCGATAGCGGGCATCCGGGTCCGGCGCGACGGCCGCGACCGGCGCCATGCCCCGGCGGGCCATGTCGGCGGCGGAGAGGTCGTCGCCCTCGAACACGCAGGTGTCGGCGCCCGCTTCCACCGCCATGTTGGCGATGGCCATGCGGGCATCCACCGGCAGGTGCCGCAATCCGGGACCGCCGAATTCCAGCGAGGCGTCGGCGGCCCCGTCCGAGCCCATGCGGCGGATGATGTCGAGGATGATGTCCTTGCCGGTCACATAGGGGCCGGGCGCGCCGGTGAGGACGACGCGGACACTGTCGGGAACCCGCATCCACAACTGCCCCATGGCGAGGGCGGCGGCGAGGTCGGTGGAGCCGAAGCCGATGCCCAGCGCATTGAAGGCGCCGGCGGTGCAGGTGTGGCTGTCGGCGCCGAACACGATGCCGCCATGGCCGATCATGCCGAGCTCCGCCAGCAGGGTGTGCTCGATGCCGCCGCGTCCCGGCTCATAGAAATGGGGAATGGCGTGGCGCTTCGCGAACTCCCGCGTCAGCGCGATGGCGCCGGCTGCCACGATGTCCGGGGCGGGGGCGAAATGATCCGCCACCAGCACGATGCGCGCCGGGTCGAACGGGCGGGTGGCGCCCATGGCGTCGAACTGGGTGAAGGCAAGCGGCCCCGACACGTCGTTCAGCAGGACCACGTCCGGCCGCACGGTGACGATGGCGCCGGCCCGGACGCTGTCCGGCTCTGCGCAATGGGCAGCGATGATCTTCTCGGTAATGGTGCGGCCCGTCATCCGGGGCAGTCCTCCCAATCTCATCGTGCGGCTCCGGCACCTTCGGTGCAGACGGGCGCATTCGCTGTTTGTTGTGCAATCGATAGCATAAAATTATTCCACGTAAAGCGTATCTTGTATTGCATTGCAGCATGCCATCGATTGCGCAAACTTGTCGTGGGCGCCGGCTGGCGCTATTGATCTGCCATGAGCCAGCCTCCCCACAGCGCGCCGCCCCGGAGCGAGCGTTGGACGGTTGCGAGCCTTGCCCGCGCGGCAGGGGTCGCCGCCTCCACCGTCTCCCGCGCCCTGCGCAACGACCCGCGCATCTCGCCCGAGGTGCGCGAGCGCATCGTCACGCTGGCGCAGGAGGTGGGCTATACGCCCAATGTGCTGGCGCGCTCGCTGGTGGGGGGAAACAGCGGCCTGATCGGGCTGGTGCTCGGCCCGGTGGAGAATCCCCTTTATGCCGAACTGATGCAGCGCGCGGTGACGCAGGCGGCGGCGCGCGGCTGGCGGCTGCTGCTGGTCCATGCCGGCCCCGGCCCCATCGAGCAGGCGACGGCCGACGCGCTGCTTCAATATCGCGTGGACGGCTGCATCATCACCTCGGCCGAACTCTCCTCCCGCGCCGCGATCATCTGCCGGGACAATCAGGTGCCGCTGGTGATGGTGAACCGGGTGGCGTGGGAGCATGGCAGCGCCGTCTCCTGCGACAACGAGGCGGCGGGCGCCCTGCTGGCGGACCTGCTGATCGAGGCCGGGCACCGGCGGCTGGCGGTGGTCAGCGGCAATCCCACCACCTCCACCAGCATCAAGCGCGCGGACGGCTTCATCCGTCAGGTGCGGGCGGCGGGCCTGCCCGAGCCGCTCCGGTTCGGCGGCGCCAATTCCCACGCCAAGGGTTTTGAGGCGGGACAGGCCATTGCGGCCCTGCCGGCTTCGGAGCGGCCGGACGCCGTGCTCGGCGTCAGCGATTTCATCGCCATGGGCATCATGGACGCCCTGCGGGAAGCGGGCCTGCGCGTGCCCGGCGACATCTCCGTGGTGGGCATTGACGGCGTGGGCGCGGCCCAGCGCCCGCCTTACCGCATGACCACGGTGGCCCAGCCGCTGGAAGACATGATGGAGCGCGCTCTGGACCTGCTGAACGCCCGCATGAATGGCGTGCATCGCGCGGACGAGGTGGTGACACTGCGGGGGGAGCTGGTGATCGGCCAGTCCGCCCGCCTGCCGGCGCGCCTTCTGGCAGGGTGATCCTGTCGGGCCCGCTGATGGTCCCGGCGGGAGTGCCGGTGATCTTTTCGCGCGCCGCGCTATGGTGGCGGCAAAGCCGCGCCGCCGGAGACCGCCTTGCCCGCTCCCGTCCCTGTCCTGTCCGTTGCCGCACCCGACCGCTTCAATCTGGCGGAGCATTGCCTCGCCGCACAGGCGCGCGAGCGGGGCGACAAGGTCGCCCTCGTGCTGGTGGGGGAGGGCGACGAGGTCGAGCGCTGGACCTACGGGCAGATGGATGAGGCGGTGCGG
>NCCY01000402.1 GCA_002279855.1 Rhizobiales bacterium 12-68-15 | reverse complement strand
CGGTCCGAGCATGTAGCTGTGCGCGAGAATGCCGTCGCGGCCGTACATCTTGCCGGAATCCACCGGCAGCATGCGGATGGCCTCCACCCCGTGGAACAGGGCCTCGCGCATCCTCAGATTATAGACATTGGGCGGCGTCGGCCCGCGCATCTTCTTCGATACATGGCGCGGGTCGTCGAACATGGCGCCATAGCCGGAATGGGCTTCCAGCCGCTCGCCGCTCGGCAGATAGACCGTCTGGGCGGTGATGTCATAGACGGCGTAGCGGTCCGCCGGCCCCGGCAGGGTCACGGCCGAGCCGCGCGGGGCGCGCTCCTCGCGGGTCACGGGCTCTTCGGCGGGCAGGCTCGCCATCTGGCGCTCGACGTGCAGCAGCGGGCTGCGGGCAGGGGGTGTCGGCGGGCGCACCACCACCGGCGGCAGCGCCTCATCCTCCGGGGCCAGCCCCGCCAGCGGGTTGGCCTTGGGCAGCGGCACGAGGCGCACGCTGGCCTGCCGCTCCGGCGCGACGGTCGCCTCCGGCGTGTCGTGATCGGTTTCGGCCAGCGTGAAGGGGGCAAAGGCGACGGAGGGCTCGAACGCCCAGCTCGGGCCGTTGGAGAGGCTGCCGGCGGCGCGGAAACTGGTGATTTCCAGCGGGCGGGCCGGCGCGGCGGCGGGCTGCGCCTCAAGCTCAGTCTTCGCCTCGGCGGTCACCATCGGTGCGGGCGCGGGCAGGGACGCAGGCGCGGGCGCGGCGACGGGCGCGGGGCGCTCCAGCACCATTTCGATGCCGGTATCGGCCTCTTCCAGCGCCACGGAAAACCATTCGCCGGGGCGCGGAAGGTATCCCGCCGTCTGGAGCGCTGCGGCGGCAATGCCGGAAATGCCCATCAGGGCGCCCAGAAGCTTCAGCTTCAGGCGGGGAATGGCCGGCGGCGCCGCCGGCACCTGACGGTAGGCATAGGGGATGTCGCGGCGGGGAGAGGTCTGTCGCAGTGCGCCGGGCGACGGCGCGGGAGAGCGCAGCGGGGCCGGGACGCGGGGGGCGCTCAAGGTGGCAGTGCTCATGATCCCTACACGCAACAGTTACAGACCAGCGAATGTCATGCCGTCGCGGGAGGCGGTCGAATGCAAAGCGAGCGAAAGTCTTCGCGCTCCCGCCATGG